>DATGIR010000372.1:0-4374 GCA_035295605.1 Fimbriimonadaceae bacterium
CTTCGAATATGACGCTCCGGGCGGGAAGCTCTTCGTTCAGCTCCGCTTCCCGGATGGGCACATCGAGGAGATGTCCACCTCCTGGGGCGTCTTCAACCAGTGCGGCGAGGGGATGCGGGGCGTCGCGCTTGTTAAGGGCAGCTGGCTGTCCAGCTTTGCCCCCATCGTGAAGCAATCGGAACCTCTGCACGACCCCGGAATCTGAGCTCCTACCTTCTATAATCTGAGCGACCCTATGCCCGAACTAGCCGAGATCTGGAATGACCTGCTACCGAAGCTGCGCGAAGCAGTCACGGGCGTCGGGGTTTGGACGGCCCTGAACGCGAGTAAGCCGGTCGCCTTCGAAGACGGCGTGCTCGTCATCGGCGTACCGCATGAGGACGCGGAGCTCTCCGGACACCTCAAGGTCGTCACCACCAAGCGAATTCTCGAAACCTTCGCCAGCCGAGAGCTCGGGAAGTCGATCACCGTCAGGATTATCGACGGCATCGGGCAAGCGGACTGGGAAGCTCAGAAGCGCCGTGACGGCGAGTCGCGCCGGCTCCAAGAGCTGAACATGAACAAGATGCGGGCGGAGATGACCGCCCGCTCCAGCTGGGAGTCGATCTACGACCAGCTGGGCCGACAGTTTGCGGCGATTGTGAATAAGTCGCTGCCGCAAAACCGAGCCCGCTTCTATGCCGGCGCCGTCGAGATGGTTGCCGAGGTTCGGCGCGGACAGGAGACGTGGGACGAACTCGGCGAGCGGAACTTCGCCCGCTGCCTCGAGCGGCTGGCTCAGTACGCCGAGATTCCCTCGGCTATCGTCGCGGGCGACGTCCTGCGGCGCGCCGGCGAGCTTTAACCCGGCCCATGGCCAAGGCGATCATCCTCGGTTCCGGCACGAGCAACGGGGTGCCGATGTTGGGATATCGCTACCCTGATTCATTCCTCGCCAACCCGAAGAACCATCGAACCCGGTCGTCGATTCTATTCCAGGGCCCGACCGGCAACGTCCTGGTCGACTGCACTCCGGAAATGCGGTTGCAAGTTACGCGAGAGGGAATCCACGAGATCGAGACGGTCATCATCACCCACACCCACGCGGATCATGTGATGGGGATGGACGACTTGCGATCGCTTTGCATGCTCACCGGTCGCCCGATGCCGATCTATGCACTTCCCGAGCATCAGCCGGATATTCGGCGGATCTTTCCGTATGCATTCACTCCGGCTCCGCCGGGGCTGGTGTTTCCCCGGTTCGACCTTCATGCGATGCCCGAGCGGCTGGATGCGGGTGGGCTCACGTTCGTGAGCTTCGTAGTGGATCACGGAGCGACCAAGGTGCTGGGGCTTCGCGTCAACGATCTGGCCTACATCACGGACGTTTCCCATGTTCCGGCGGAGGCGGAGGCCCACTTGGCGAATCTCGATGTCCTCGTGGTCGACGGTCTGCGGTACCGGCCGCACCCCAATCACTTCAACTTGGAGGCCGCGCTCGAGTTCCGAGATCGCATTCGGCCGAAGATGACGTACCTCACCCACCTGACCCACGACTTTGACCATGACGTGACCGAAGCGGAGCTGCCCTCCGGCGTGAAGCTGGCGTTCGACGGTCTGCACCTCACTCTTTGAAGCGGCATGTCAGGTTTCCACTCACGAAAACCTAATGCGATTTTTTAGGATTGACCTGTTGGAAGTGACAGGTTCCGCCACTATATCAAGAGAGTGCATGGCAAAAGCGGTTGGTTCCATACTGGCGCTGGTTGCATTGGTGGCGGGAATCCTATGTTCCGTCGACCCGGTTACGTGCATTTGGCGCGCCGCAGTAGCGTTTTTTGCCGGTTGGCTCGCCGCCACGGTATGGCAAGGAGTATTTGCGGCCACTGCCCGGATCACCTTTGTGACCGGTCAGAGGGCGGCATCCGGCGGCTCACCGCCAACGTTCGAGTGAGATACCGGATAGGATAGAGGGAAATATGGCGCTTTCGCCTGAACAAGTTAAGCGTGCGTGGACAGACTTCAAGGTCAGCAAGCACCCGGACGCGCGGGTCGAGTTAATCAACCACTACTCGTATCTCGTGAAGATCACGGCGGGAAGACTTGTCACCAGCTTGCCGGGCGGACTCGATCGCGAAGACCTCATCGGCGCCGGCGTTATCGGGCTCATTAAGAGCGTCGACCAATTCGATCCCTCACGCGACGTCAAGTTCGAAACCTATGCCATCGCGCTGATCCGGGGCGCAATCCTCGAAATGCTTCGGGATGAGGACTGGGTTCCCCGCTCGATTCGCGAAAAGCTGAAGGCGCTGGATCGGACGATCATGGCGCTGGAAACGAAGTATGGCCAGCCCCCCACCGAGCATGAGATCGCCGAGGCGATGGGGATCTCGACGGCTGAGGTAAGTGAGCTGATGGTGCGCATGGGGCGCACCAACGTCTACTCGCTCGACGATATTCTGGGAACGACCGATAGCGACGATCACATCCACTTCATCGAGTTGATCGTCGATGAAACCTCGAATACGGCCGGCGAGATCGAGGGCCGGGAAGTCCGGCGAATCCTGGCGGCCGGGGTTGATCGCCTACCCGAGCGCGAGCGGCTCGTTGTGGCCCTCTATTACTTCGAAGGCTTGACGTTTAAGGAGATCGGGAAGGTGCTCGGGGTCAGTGAATCACGCGTGTACCAACTTCACACGCAGGCCATGACCCGGTTGCGGAATTATATGAAGCAAGAGGGCGGGGTGGGCACCCGTTGAAACCATGGAATCGATCGATCCCATCGCACCGATCGCGGCGCCGAATCCGCAAGTAAATCTGCGTATCGCCGATACGAACAAGGACGGCAGGCAGCGGCATGACGCCGATGAAAAACCCGATCGCGAACCCCACGACGTGCTCGAACTGCATGTCGAAGAGGGCGAAGCGCCAACCACTCAGAGCTCCGAATCCGAGGAACCTCCGAGCTTTGGCCTCGATCTTGCTGTCTGACGACGAAATTCGGCACTAACTCCGACGCCGAACCGTTAAACGCTGTGGACTCGATCCGCCTTCGGGCCTGATTTCGAGCCACAGGTACCATACACAGACACCATGGGGGTTCCCTTCTTGAGATTTCCGATCTATTGCGGCGCCGGCGTCGCACTTCTTTTGGCTACTGGGGGCTGCAATCGCAGCGGGGCCGTTGGCGGTTCGAGCAGCGCGGTCGCGACCGTTGGAAAGGACACGATCACCGAGAAAGAGTTTTTCGCCTACCTTCAGCGAAAGCCGTTGGTCCAGTACGCGCAGGTAGCGCGAACGCAGCAGAACACGGTCATCCCGTCCGATACGATCGGATTTCAGGCGATCAAGGACCTCATCGTTAACGATGTGACCCTACAGCTCGCCAAAGAAAAGGGCGTCTACCCGACGGATAAGCAGATTACCGAAGAGTTTGAAAGCCAGCGAAGCCAGCAGCCGAAGCTGATCGATCTCGGCATGCTCAAGGGGATGAGCGTCGAAGATCTCAAGCATGAGTTTGCGCTGGAGCTCGCGCGCTACAACCTGCAGGTCAAGGGCGTCACCGAGACGACGCAGGATGCGCAGGATTACATCAAGAGCCATCCGAGCGAATTCATGGATCCCCCCCAGTGCACCGCCCAGGTCATGATAGTCAAGCCGGGTGACCGCAAGCTCGCGGACAGCGCGCTGACGAGCGGAGCCCCCTTCGCGACGGTTGCCAAGCAGTACACGCTGCAAAAGGACGCCGAAAAGTATGACTTCAGGTACAGCCCATTGAATTCGAACGTTAACTCGTTCCCACCCGCGATCAAGGCGCTCCTCGAGAAGACCGACGAGGGGCGGATGACGGACTGGCAGCCGATCGACAAGCAAGGGCAGGCCTACTACAAGTTCTACGTGATGAAGAAGGTCGCCGCCAAGCCGACCGCCCAAACTCCGGTGCTCCTCGAGAGCGTTAGGCGGGTGTTAGCTCAACAGAAGGGCGCGAAGGCAGGCAACAACGTCAACCGCGACATCGCGAAGAAGCTGCGGGACATGAAGGACCAGATCAAGATCTTCATCAAACAGGATCAGAATCCCTGGAACGAATTCGTGACAAAGCTTGGTGACGAACTGACCGCGAGCGCGGCGCCGCCTGCCGCGACTCCGCTCGCTCCGGGCGGCACGGCCGGCGCGGCGCCTACGACGCCGACACCGCCCCCTGCTGCGAAGAAGTAGGGCGCCCACAGGCGGGGGCAAGAGCCAAGGCTCTTGCCCCCCTGTTCGTTTCTCTAGGCCGTCCAAGCGTAGGGTTCGGCGTCGGTTAGCACGCGACCCTCGCGGGCTTTCGCTTCGAGCAAGTAATCGGGAAGCGTGAAGACGGAGGCATGAAACCGTGGAGTGTAGTACCGGTTG
>DATGIR010000373.1:0-2342 GCA_035295605.1 Fimbriimonadaceae bacterium
GGCAACTACAGCTGCGGGGTGTACACGGACTCGAAGAACCCGGACATCGTCTACACGATCGCCACGTGCGTGTACCGCTCGCTGGACGGCGGCAAGACCTTCGAGGCATTCAAGGGGGCGCCGGACGGCGACGATCCCCAGCAGATGTGGATCGACCCCTCAGACGGCAGCCGCATCCTGCTCGGGGGCGACCAGGGCGCGGTGGTGAGCCTCGACGCGGGGGCGACGTGGGGTTCTTGGTACAACCAGCCGACCGGCCAGTTCTATCACATCGGCGTGAGCAATGACTGGCCGTTCTGGGTGTACGGCACCCAGCAGGATAGCGGCAGCATCGGCACCGCGAGCCGCGGCAACCTGGGCCAAGTCACACCGACCGACTGGACCCCGCATCCGGGTGGCGAGGGTGGACCGATGGTGGTCGACCCCCTCGATTCGCGGATCACCTACTGCGACGGCGAAAGCGGTTTAGAGCGGGTGATGTTCCCGAGCATGCAGTGGACGCCGATCGGGCCGCCGCAGCAGGAGTTCGGCTTCATTCGGTGGATCGGCTTCTCCGCCGGCAACCCGCATGAGCTGTTGGGCGGCTCCCAGTTCTTACTCTCGTCGACCGACCGCGGCGATCACTGGCGAAAGCTCAGTCCGGACTTGAGCGCCCGGCCGGATGACAAGCCGGTGGCCGGACAGCCGCCGTTCTTGCGACAGGGCGGGATCGCATCCGTCGCGGCATCGCCGCTCGACGCAAACGTCATTTGGGTCGGCACGAACAACGGGATGATCAAGCTCACGCGCGATCACGGCCGAACTTGGCTCGATGTGTCGATGCCCAAACCGACGAACGGCAACCGGTTCGGGATCAACGCCCTCGCGGCGGGGCCTAAGGATGAGGCCGAGGCCTATGCGATCGTCGGCGGAGCCTTCGGCGCCGACTCGACGCCGAACGTCTTCCGCACGCGTGACTACGGACAAAACTGGACCCGCATCGCGAATGGACTGGCTCCGACGCAAGGAGGCAGGGGGGCGGCCAGCGTGATCGGCTGCGATTCCAAGCAGGCGGGGCTCCTCTTCCTCGCCACGAGCAGTGGCGTGTTCTACTCCTTCGACGACGGAGACCAATGGCGGTCGCTGAACTTGAATCTGCCCGTGACCACGTTCAGCGACCTCGTCGTGCACGGCGACGACCTGGTCCTGGCGACGTATGGCCGCGGGATTTGGATTCTCGACGACTTCGAACCGTTGCGTGAGCTCCCGGACGCGGCCTACGATGCCACCCACCTTTTCAAGCCGGCGACGGCGATTCGCGTGCGTCGGAACATGAATCAGGACACGCCCTACCCGCCGGAAGTGCCGCATGCCAAGAATCCGCCGCTTGGCGCGGTAATCGACTATTTTCTGTCGAGGAAGCCGACAGAGTTGGTCATGCTGGAAATCCTCGATCGGGACGGACATGTGGTCCGGCACTACTCGAGCGCGCCGGTCGAGCCCTACCACGATCCCAAGCCGCCGGAGCCGGACTTCTGGTTCGAGCCCCGGCTGCCGCTGCCCACCGAGGTGGGCATGAACCGGATCAATTGGGACCTTCGCTACGACATCCCGCCGGCATCTTCGCACGACCCGAGTTACCCGGGCCCGGCGGCGGAGGGGGATACGCCGTTCGCGATCGAAGGGCCTTTGGTCGTGCCGGGCACGTACACGGCTCGGTTGAGGGTGGACGGCAAGGCCTACACGCAGTCGATCACGGTCGTCAACGACCCGCGATCGCCGGGGACCCAGCGCGACATGGAAGCCCTGCACGCCGTGCAGATTCGGCTGTACGCCGGCGTCCAGGAGGCGATCGACGGCTATCACCAGGTGGCAGAGATGCGGAAGGCGATCGCCGCGGTTCTTGCGGGCAAGCCGGCCGACGAGGTCGTCAAAGCGGCGAGGGCGTTTGACGCCAAGCTGGGGCTGCTGGTCGGAGACTCAGGGCCGCAAGGCCGTCCCATGGCGGAGGAGAACTTCCAAGGCTCGTCCGCTTCGCAGCTTGGGGAGATGAACGGGCTGGATAACGGCGACCTCGGCCCGAGCGAGGCGGTCGAGCGAAACGCGGCTCAGTCGTGGGCGACGCTGAAGCGCCTTGCCGATGCGTGGCGGACGCTGAACGGCAAGGAGTTGGCGGCGTTCAACGACCTACTCGTCAGGCACGGATTGAAGCGGATCCCGGCCGCGCCGGCGCTCGTCGATCCCCCCGCGCCACCCAAACGGTATCTGCCGCCGCCACCCAAGCCTCCGAAGCCGGCACCGGCGCCGAACAAGCCGGCGTAGCCCTTATCGGTAACCGTCGTATCATGGTGGTGCGATGAGGG
>DATGIR010000374.1:0-3194 GCA_035295605.1 Fimbriimonadaceae bacterium
CTTATCGGCCTCGCTTTGGCCGCGCTCGTAACCGAGCGCCCCTGGCGGCGCTCCCAGGTCACGTGGAGCACCAACCTCGACGCCGCCCTCACCCAAGCCCAAGCCACCGGCAAACCGGTGTTCGTCGAGGTCTACGCCGCCTGGTGCGGCCCCTGCCACATGATGGATCGCGATACCTTCACGGATCCCGAGGTCGGGCGCGAGTTGAAGGGCTTTTTCCCGGTCCACTTCGACAGCGACGGGCGGGGCGCGGCGGGCCACATGCGGGCGTGGCAGGCGGACGTGCTGCCCACCCACCTGGTGCTGAATTCGGATGGCTCGCTTCGGGCCAAGACCTACGGCGCTATGGGACCGAAGCAGTTTCTCGCGTGGCTCCGGTCGGCGGAGCCACGCGGACGGGATTAGCGCAAGTCCTGGATTGCGGACGTCTGAATCATCTCGTTGGCCACGCGCTCGAGCTCCTCGACCTCGCGCGGACCGGTGAGAACGTGGTGGAAGCCATCCTTGACCCAAGCCACGCTCGGCTGGTCCAGCACGCGTCCGGCGCTGAACTGGGTTCCTTCGACGTGTGAATAGCCGTCGCCGTCGATCGGATCGGTTCCCGGCCACTTGTAAAGTGTCATGAAGCCGTGGTTGTCGGCAAGCAGGTAGCACATCGTCGGCGTGCCCATCGCCTGCGGCGGCCGGATGCCGACGGCTCGGACGTGTGAGGAGCGCAGCGGCTTCTCCGGTTGGAGCCACTTGCCAACATCTCCGGAATTCGAACCGACGGCCGGACCGAGCGGGTTGATGACCCCGGCGACGTGGGTCACGTCGCTGGCGCCCAAGTGCTGCCCGGTGAGGCGGTTCCACGAGCCGGCGCCCATGATGAGGAGGAAGACGGAGGCGCAGAGCCCCCAGGCGTAGCGGGTGACGAACCGCTCGGCTTTGCGGTTGCGGTCGAGTTCGTCGAGGCGGCGCGTGCAGCCCTTCCAAACGCCGGCAGGGACGTCGACCGGGGGAAGCGACCCCAGGGAGTCCTTGAGCCGGCGATACTCGGCGTATTGCACGGAGGCCGCCGGATCGGCCGAGATGGCTGCGAGCGCGGCGGCGTGCTCGTGCGTCGGCAGTTCGCCGTCGATTGCGGCGTGGAGGATTGTCGGATCGATGTTCAGTTCACTCATTCAAAATCTCCGCCTTTCACTAGCCCTTCCTTTTCGGCATAGCCTTTAAGCAACCGCCTCAACATCGCTCGACCGCGCGCAAGCCGGGAGCGCACCGTTCCAATCGGCACCCCGGTCGCGTCGGCGATCTCCTGATAGCTCATACCCTCGATGTCGCTCAGCACTACCGCCACGCGAAAGTCCGAAGGAACCTTCGCCAACGCCGCTTCCACTTCTTGCCCCAGCAACTCGTCGAAGATGACTCGGTCGGGAGCTTCTTCCTCGTCCGCGGCCGGTTCGGTTGTCGTGTCCTCGTCTAAGGAACCCAACTGTGGATTCCGCTGCCGTTGCCGGTAGCGGTTGATATATAGGTTCGTGACGATTCGTAAGATCCATGCTTTAAAGTTCGTTCCGTCGAAGCGATCGAAGGCTTCATAGGCCCGCACGATCGCCTCTTGGGCTAGGTCTTCGGCCTCCTCCCGCGAGCGCGTCAAACGTAAGGCGGTTCCGAAGATTGAGGGGAACGCTCGTTCGGCCTGCCGCTCGAATGCCTCTCGCTGCCCGGAGGCGGCGCCGATGAGGCGTCTTCCGAAGAGCATGGATGAGCGATTGTACCTCTCGCCCTAAGCAACAACCGAACCTGCCTATGCGTTCCGGGGGAAGGGCACAATCTGGTGTTTTTGCGCGAGTCAGAGCAAGCCGTAAGCGGAAGCCACTACCGCCAGGTTTCGCGGGAGCCCGTCGCTGATCAGGCACGCGAGCTGGCCGCGCTCTATACGCTGGTAGTAATTCTGCACCGCCGCCGACATCGCCGCATCGTCTTGGAGCACGTCTTGCAGGAATCGGCCGGCGCAGCCCCACCCTTGGTAGGTGAGGAGCAGTTCCAGCGTGGTTTGGCTGTCGATCGGCGACGGGCTGTGCTCGTCCCACGTTCCCGGGTTCGAGGCGCGGTCGATCCAGAGCGTTCCGCTTTCGGAGACCGCCATCGCCATCATCGGCGCCGAATCCGGATGCGTCAGATTGAAGATGGCCCCGTAGGCGGTCGAACAGATCAGCGTCCCGAGGTTGATCGAGCCGACGTGCCCCGCCCCGCGCCCGCTGGCCCGCCAATAGCGGGAACGGGTTTGAGCCAGCCGATGGTTGGTCACATGCAGGTCGACCGTAGCCGGCGAAACCGTGTTGCGGCGGCTCGGCCCGTGCTGCCGGATCAGGATCTCCGCCGTCCAGTCGTCCCAACTCTTCTGCAAAAGCGGCGCCCCGCCGTTCCGCAGCAGCCGATAACCGTCCCTATGCAGCGCCCCCGCCACGTAGTGGCCCGCATCCATCATGCGGCGCGCGGTGCTCAGCTCGGCCAATCCGAACAGGGAAAGCCCGCCCAATAGGTCGCGGGAATATTTCGCCGCGTTCCAGGCGTCTTCAGAACTGACCAACTGGATGGGGAGGCACGACACTCTCTTACCTACTAGTTTACGTTGTGTTTGACGACTCTCCGCCGCATGCAATATCATCCCGTTCAGTGACTCCAAGCTCCCCTCGCCCTCTGCGCGAATGGTTGGTCGCTTCAAGTGCCGGCTTGGTCGGGGCCCAGCTTGTCGTGGGAATTGTCGAGGCCCTTTCCTACCACCCGGTCGCCGCCCAGGCGTACGCCTCGGAAAAAGCGCTGCGAGGCTCGCTGCTGGGGGCCGTCGGGGCGGGCTTCCACTATTGGGGCAGCGCCGCCCTCCTAGTTCTCTCCATGCTCCTCGTCCTCGAGATGGTGCTCAACGAGGGCTACCGCGAGGTGGGCCGTTGGTACGCCGCCATCGGGCTTGCCGTCGTGGCGTTCGTCTTTCAGCTCACCGGCAACCTGTTGCCCATGGACCGACACGGCGTTCAAACCGCGGTGGTCGAAGCCGGAGTCGCCGGCAGCGCCCCCGTCGCGGGGCATCGGGTGAGCGAGTTCATGCTCGCCGGGAATGGCTTCAACGACTCGACGATCTCCCTCTGGTGGACCGGGCATGCCTACATCCTCCCGCTCGGCGCGGTGCTTTTGTCGCTGCTTTTGATTCGGCG
>DATGIR010000375.1:0-2862 GCA_035295605.1 Fimbriimonadaceae bacterium
CTCCCTTCCGAGAATCCAGTTACGGGCCAACGAAGGCCCCAGGGAACCACGGAGATGGCGGAACGGCAACTCAAGATAGTCAAGCTCATCGAGCCTGAGCTGTGCCTTGACTGTCGCTTTGCCGACCGGGCTAAGGTCGAGAACGAGAACGGCGAAGTTCAGCGGATGGTCTACTGCCGCCGCCTGGACTGCGATAACTGGGAAACGATCACATTCCAGCCCGCCAAGAACGTGACCCTCGACGCGGACTGACAGGCTCAGCGGCCCCGAAGGGGATTCCCGGCTTCCTCGCGAACGAGTTGCTCATAACGGGCTCTCACGTCAGCATCGCCGCTCTCCATAAGCGTGTGGGCGAGTACCACGCTCTTGGCAACGCGCACGAAGCGCAGAAGTCGGACATCGCTAAGATCTTCCGAGTTGGGCTGGATCCTTTGGAATCGCTCGAAGGCGACCGCGAGGCGGCCTTCGCCTTCCAAAGATAACGCGCTCGCGAGCTCGCGAAGAACCGCGCGCTGGGCCTGGCTCGCCCACCGCTCGACCGTCGAGTAGTTCGCGGCAAAAACTTGCTCGTTACCGGTTGTGACGTAGTGCCGCAAGAAGACGTCTGAGGTGCAGACGGGCGTATCGATCGAGTCGTCGTGAATGAGCGCATAGGCATACGCCTCGTCCATTCCGACGTGGCCGTCGCGGTTGTAGTCGGCTCCGGTGACAGACTTTCCGAGCCGGTCGACTCCGGTGAGCGCGGCGAAGAAGTAGCTCGTGAAGTCCCGGTAGTTCGCCTCATTAACCTCGGGCGTGCAGCCGGCCGCCATTCGCTGGGGGACGCTCGCAAAGAAGCCGCAGATGTGGTGCGCGCCGAGGGTGCCGGCCGGTTCGCCTTTCTCGAAAAGCAAGTTCCCAAAGGCGCCCGAATAGCACTCCACCATCACCAGGGTGAGCGGCGTGTTGGCGGGGAAGGCGTCGATCGACCTCGCGAGCGTCTTGACGTCGATGCTCTGCCCACCCCAAAGATCGTAACGGTTGTTCTCATACTGCGAGGATCGGCTCGGGCTCCCGTGACCTGTGAAGTAGAGGAGGACGGGATCGCGGGGCCGGGACCGCGACTCCTGCGCCAGAGAGGCAATTTCCTGCTGCACGTTGGCAAGCACCGCCGGCCCGTCCAACCGGGGCAGCTCCGGCGCTCGGTAGCGGATCGACTTATCCGAATCCTGATACTGCACGTTGACCGCGGCCGGATCGCCGTCCGCGAAGAGGATGTGGCGCGGCGTGGAGTGCGGAAGCAGCCGGTCCACGTACCGGACGTTGCTTTCGATCGCGACCTGGTTGTGGCTCTTATCGGGTCCGCCGCCGACAATGAGGGCGTGAAGCGCGGGCGCAGGCGCGAAGGCACCCGCCGCGAACAGGATTACGCCGCTCAACATGCTTGTGCTGACGCACTGTTGCCGGTAGAAGTTTCACGCTTCCTACTTAGTTATTTCAAATTTCAAGACGGTGCAATTTCCCGATATGCACGTCGACTCCTTCGACAAACATTCGGTGGGTGAAGCGTTGGGTCGGAAGTCCGGCCGCGGCGACGAGAGCCTCCTCGGAACACACGATATCCACAGGGCTTGACTGGTAGGGCGGGTGCGATACGTTGCCGCCGAACCAGCGGTTCCCGTCGGTGCAGAAGAGCAGATAACGCTCGAGGAGAAAGAACTCCAGGCTTCCCGGCTCGGCGGGCGCCGGTTCACCCGCGACATGTGCCTGAATCGAGAGTCCAGGCCCGTCGGATAGGCGTTTGCTCGCGTATTGGAGCTCGCGGCCTTCGCGCTCAACCGACATTCGGGCGTGAACGTACGGAAGGTGAAATACACCACGCCCGACTCGGCAGGCCAGGCCCGAGGCCGCGTCGAGGCTAAAGAACCAAACCGCGGGCCGGCCGGCCAGGTGCACGTACGTTCGCACGTTGGTTTCCGGAAAGGCGGTGTGCCCGGGCAGTCCCGGCAGAAAGCGCGGGCGGACACCCTCCATCCGGAAGGGGACGAGGCCGATCCATGCCATCTCCTGGCCATCGGCATCGGGATAGGTGTCGATCTCGAGGGGTTCTGGCACCCTGTCGCGGATCGCGGCGGGTTCGATCGCATAGTGAAGAAACAGCAAATCCCGCCACCGCTGGAACATCGCGGGTCGAAGGCACTGCCGGTTGCGCTCGCGAAGGTAGGCGTCGAGCGGCAACATGCCGCCATTGTGATAGGTAGAGTCTCGCCATGGAGGATCCCCGCGGGCACGATGCGGTTTGGGCGGAGACCGAGGACGGTGGCCTGCTCCATCAGCTCTTCGGCTTTTATCCAACCCTCCACGACGCCCGAGTTCGGACGGTTTCGTACAACCGCGCCCGTGACGCCCTCGAGATCACCCTGGACTACGAGGATGAGGCGGAAGGGGACCGATCACTCCGGGCGCGCATCACGTTCTCATTCACCGGCATTCGGTCGATCAAGATGAGCTTTGACGACAACTTCATCCTCGGCCTCCAATTCCACCGGCGGGACGCACTGATCCTAACGTATTTTCAGGGCCTCGGAGAGGTCGTGGCGGAGTCGGTCGAAGCCAAGCTGGCGGCCATGGACCCGCTGCCCGATGAACCCGGCAAGCCAATCGAGTTTGAATTGTCGTAGGCGCTGGGGGATTACGAAAGGGCAGCCAGCCAATCCGCGAAGGCCGATTGCGCATACGCCAACTTTTGCGCCCGCTTGATTCCCTTGTCCCGAACCGGCTCCGTCGGTTCGGGCAGCAGGCCCCAGTTGATGTTCATCGGCGCGAATTCACGGGGCGTTTCGTCTTGCAGGTGCGCGATCAGCGAACCGTAAGCCGTAGCCC
>DATGIR010000376.1:0-4938 GCA_035295605.1 Fimbriimonadaceae bacterium
TTCATCCCGACGTGTCTCGATCTCCGCAAAGCGGTTGGCTGCAAATGCCCGCTGCTTGGGCTCTCCGCATCGGAGCTATTCCAGAACCTGAGCCCCGAGCGTAGGGAGTTGTGCTTCGGAGACCGGGTTCATTTGAACCAAAACGGAGCCGAGTTGTTCGACAAGGTGATAGCCATGCAACTGGCGTCGGTTTTCGAGCAGGGCGTCGACTCGATTGAGAGGGCGAACGATGAGTAGCCCGGAAGCATCGGCCCAGGAGAAAGGGGTTGGGCGAGCTCTGGACCTTGCCGTCTTTATTCTGCTCGCGCTCGTCGTTCTGGCTCTGACGCTCATCCTTCCCCCGCTTTCCCTGACGACCGGCGCCGTCTATGGTGGGTTCTAGGCGGTGGCTATGGTTGTCGGCCGGGAGTACGCCAACCAATTCACGTTGCTCCTGTCTTGCATCGTGTTCCCCACCGTCGCTCACCTCGCGGTCCGCCGGCTGACCGGGTGGGCACGCGATGCGCTGCTGTGCGCCGCAGGCGTGTATATCGCCTTCGAAGTCTGCGAGATCTCCGGACCTACAGCCTGGCCGAAACTCAGTGTTTCCCTTTTCGTCGGCTACTTGTGCCTTGTGGGCGCAGCCTACGCAACCCTGGCTTGTGCGCAACGGTTTGGCCGTGGTTGGAGGATCGCCGCCCTTCTCCTACCAGTCGCCTGGCTTGTATTGATGCGAGTAACGCCGTGGATGAAGACGCCGCTGCGTGGCAGCTTGGAACTTGCGGATCAAAGGAGTGTCGTGCCGTTTCTTGTCGGCCTTTCGTATATCACGTTTCGCCTCTCCCACTTGGCGCAGGAAGTTTCCAACGGGGTCGCTCGGATGCCTTCGGTTCTACGCTATTACGCGTTCGCCTTCTTCCCGCCGACCCTCGTGCTCGGTCCGATAAGCCCCTATAGCCGCTTCGAGGCGTCCCTGGATGCGGGCGCTTCGCGGGCCATCGCCTATGGCGCGTGCGCAGTACGCATGCTAATCGGCGCGATCAAGTATCTGGTCCTTGGGACGATTCTGAACCACTTCACTTACCAAGGGCTGCTGTTGGACGGGCGCGCCCACGGCGCTCTGGATCTGGCTCTTGCGATCGCCGTGTACCCGTTGTTCCTGTTCTGCAACTTCTCGGGTTTTTGTGATCTGGCCATCGGTGCCGCGGGGCTCGCCGGTATCAGCGTCGCCGAGAATTTCGACTACCCCTTCGCTGCTCGAAACCTGCAAGAGTTTTGGAACCGGTGGCACATGACGCTATCAGGCTGGTTCCGCGATCTGTTCTTCACGCCTTTTGTGAAAGCCATAGGTCGTACCGCTGGCGCCAAGGCCATGCCTCACGTCATCGCTCTTGGGATTGTAGTCACATTTTTGTTCATAGGTATCTGGCACGGTTCCGGCCTCAACTTCGCTTTGTTTGGACTCAGTCACGGTCTCGGGGTTGCGACCGCGCATTACTGGATTGCCGGTCAAAAGCGCCGGCTCGGGCCCCAGGGGTTCGCGAAGCTGCGTGAAAGCAAGTGGATTCGGCTCACCAGCGTGGTCATCACCTACAGCTTCTTCGCCTTGTCGCTAGTTCTGTTCGCGAACTCCATGTCAGATCTGGCGAAGATTGCTCGAGTCATCCACGGTTGAGGCAGATCCGACCCAATTCGATGTCGTGGGTGAGCCTTCTGCGAAGTCCGCCCGATGATCGTGGGGCTGTCCTGCGATAGAATCTCCATCCGTGCTGTTGCACGGATGGGGATTTCATCACGTCGGCGTAGCGGTTCGGAACCTGGAGCAGGCGATGGCCGAGTACCAGCGCGTCGGATACATCTTCTCGGACCGGGTGGAGGACACGGCCCAGGGGGTGATCCTCGCGATCAGCGTGAACCCTGACGAGCCCCCGATTGAGCTTGTGGCGCCGCTGGCATCACCGTCGCCGGTGGACGGAGCCTTGAAGCGCGGCGGGCCCGGGCCATATCACATTTGCTACGAGGTGCTGTCCCTCGACGCGGCTATCGAGCAACTCGAGGACGCATCCATGCCTTACGTTGTCGTGTCAAGTGCTACGCCGGCGCCTCTGTTCAATGGCAGGCGGGTGATGTTCATCATGAGCCCAGTTCTCGGCCTCATCGAGCTCTTGGAAGCGTGAAGTGTGCCGGGCTTCAGGCTCGCTGCTCGCGTGTCGGCCGACGTCAAACGGAGAGGCCGACGCCGGTCAGAGCTGGACCGATCGGCGCTGATGTGGCCGGGGGTGCAAGAATCACGCTTCCGTGCCGCGTAGTGATGTTCTGGTCGGTAATGACGATCGCGGTTGGCTCGGGCCAAGTACCCATCGACCCAAGCGAGGTGCTTCCACTCATGTCCGAGTAGTGGAGCGGCCCACTCCCGGGAACGTCTTCGTAGAGCCGCCAGTGCCCGTTCGGCAACTGGACGGCGCACCAGCCCTCATATTGACCGCTCCAGCCTGTCCATCCGGCAGCCTTGTAGGCCGAGTAGCCGCTCGAGGCGGAGGGAGACGAATACACAACGGAGCCGTAGGAGTTGTTGTTGCAAAAGAGATAGTACTCGCCTGCTTGGAAGGTGATGTCGGGGTCACCGATGACACCACCTGTCGGCACGCCGCCCATCGCTGCAGGACTGCTCCAAGCCGTGTAGCCGCCATTCGTTGGATGGATTTCATACACGTTTAGCGTCGCGGCGCCGTCGGTGCTGATGTCCAGGCAGTAGTGAACCGAACCGTCGGATTGGGCTACGTACTGATGCGGCGCCCATACGCGGTTGACCCCGGAGATGGACGTGCAAGAGGGCGAGGCCACCCACGTCCAGGTGAAGAGATCTGGCGACGTGTATACGTCGAAGTTGGTCGACGTATTGGTGAAGCCGGTGACGTTCGTGCATGCCAGCACGTACTTCCCCAGCGCCGCATCCCAACTCATGCTCGGGTCGCGAACAACGTGGCCGCTCGGCTGGTTCACAAGCACGCACATCTGAGTAGCCCAGCTGATTCCGTCGGAACTCCGGAGGATTCGGAGGTTCTCTGGATTGCTATTGCCGGGGTCGATGAAGCAGGCCATGATGTACCGGCCGGCGGGAGCGGCTTCGGCGCCGGTAGGCAGGGTCTCGGCGCCAGAGCCGCCGTTCCACCACGCGTAGGAGGGACCCAGCGCCGGCACTGCGCCCGCGCCCTTGGCTATGACCAGGTCATCGATCATCCCGTTCCACAATCCATTTCCACTTGACGACCAAGCCGGCCGGCCTACGTTGAGCGGAGCTCCGTTGGTGTAGACCGAGTTCGAGTAGGACTTGGTGTTGGGCGGCCCATTGTTGATGCTGATGTTGATAGTCTGCCTGGTCGTGTCGATCCAAGCCTGCACCAGATACCACGTGCCGGTGGAGACCATCGACGCCGGGTAGTAAGTGGATTGGACAAACGTGTTGGACGAACCGTCCGGCGAGACTCCGAACTCCCAGAAGCCGTTCTGGAAGTTGACCCAGTATTCGAGGTTCCCGTCGCCGGGTGTGCTCTTCTCGACGATCGTCTGGGTGCCTGCGGTGCCGTTGAATAGCACCCACGCGCTAATGCAGAAGTCGGACGACTGTGGCCGCAGCCCTGCGGCGTCACTCGCCTGCCAGAACTGGCCCGAGCCGGGGACTAGTTGTGTAGCTTGTCCTAACTTGCCAGAAACGAAGGTTGGACTACCCGTACCGGTGAGATTGTTCGAGCCGGCGGAGTCGTTCCCGTTACCGTTGAACTTCCACTGCGCGGTAAACGGGATGTTCGCTCCGGCCACCGCCGCCAGAATCAGCAGACCCAGAAGTAGCGTAAGGCGGAGCATCAGTTGTAGCCCACGCAGACGTTCACGGCCGTGGCGGGTGCGGTCGAGCCGGAGAGGAGGTGGCCCTGCACCGCCGCGATGGAAATCGCCGTCCCGCACGAGCGCGGAACGGCGAACGAGAGGTTCTGGCGCTGCCCGGGGGCCAGCGAGATGTACCAGGCCGGGGTCGTGGTCCCCACCGTCACCGAACCGGCGGCGACGTTGAAGATCTCGATGGTCGCCTCGCTAGAGGCGTCCGGGTTCGCGCAGGTCACGTCGTAAACGTTTCCGGCCGACGCCTTGACCGCCGCCGCCGAGTTGGAGAGGGAAGCGTTGACGTAGGCGGTGGTCACCCCGCCCGCCGTTCCGACCGTTCCCGTCGCCGCCCCAAGGGCGCCGCCGCTCGAGGCGAAGGGGATGAGGGTGACGGCGGCGCTTCCCGAGGTGTAGGCCGAGCAGGTGACGCGCTCGTACATGCCGGTGACGGGCACCGTCCAGATTCCGGCGCCGGCGATGGCGCCGGTCGAGCCGTCGGTGAGCTTGGTGTAGGAGGAGCTGGGCACCGTGTACCAGTGCACGTTATCGACGGTGCTCTGGACCACGAGGGTGGCCGCGTAGCTTCCCTCCACGCTGACGGCCAGGGTGTTGAGGGTCGGCCCGGTGGTGGTGAAGACGGTGGAGCGGGGGCTCGGTACGCCGCCGGCGAGGTTGGAGTTGAGGGCCGTAATTTGCCCAGTCTGCTGGGCGAGCGAGGAAGCGAGGAAGGGAGGAAGCGAGGGGGGTCGTAGGGTCGTGGGCGGAGGGTCGGCGAAGGCGAGAGAGAGGGTGAGAAGGAGGAGGAGGGGTTTCATTGAGAGTGGGGAGGGGAGGGTGATGGAGTGGGGAGTGGGGAGTGGAGGTCTCTCCCCCCTTCGGGGGGAGTCGGTGAGCGAAGCGAACCGGTGGAGGGCGTCGGTGGGACAGTTCTGGGAGGAGGGCGCCCTCACCCCGCTTCGCGGACCTCTCCCGGGGGGAGAGGAGACGCACGTAGTCGGCCCCGGGGGGAGAGGAGACGCACGAACGCGGGTGAAGGACAATCCCGTCTTCGTTGCAAGAGTTGCGTTGCGGCAACGGGCC
>DATGIR010000377.1:0-9560 GCA_035295605.1 Fimbriimonadaceae bacterium
GCGGCGGCACGGAGATAGACCTCGGTTTTCCCGCTGCCGGTCACGCCAAACAGCAGGAAGGGCCGCACCGCCCTAGCCTGGACCGCGTCGAGCACGGCATCGATGGCGACCTTTTGGAACGGGTTCGGGGTCGGGGGTTGGGTCCGTGCCGCATCGGCGTCGTCGACGGTTTCGATGAGACCCTCCGCGAGAAGTGCCTTGATCGTCGTGTCGGTGACGCCGGCCATCGCTTTGATCTCGGCGGCAGTGAGGGCGGCGACGGTCTCGCCCGCAGTTTGCAGCTGCATCAACGTGAGCGCCTGGGCGGGCTTCTTCTTGGCCTCGCCGTGAAGGAACCTCTCGACCTTCTCGACATCCTGGGTGAGGCGAAGAAGGGCTTCGGTGCGCCGTTCTGAGAAGGGCTGCAGCACCGTTTCCTGCACCACGTGCCCCTTCTTCTGTAGCAGCTTGAGCGCGCGCACCCACTGTGGCTGGAGGTGGGCGCCCTTTCGGTCGTAGAGTTGGCCGCCGGCATCCCGCATCACCCGGAGGACCTCTTTCTGGAGCGGGCTGAGGGGCAGGTCGTCGTCGGCCTCGAGACGAAGCTCGCCGCGGCGCTTCTTCTCGGGAGCTTCGCCCACGAGCCGCCAGGCCGTGATGAGGCGATCACGCGCGCCCGGCGGAGCCGCGGCGGCCAGCGCTACCGGAAGCGGGCAGAGCGTGTCGGCGGCTACGAACTTGGCGAGCTCGACCACGGCGGAGGGAAGCGACAGCCCCTCCACCGCGGAAGTCACCGGGCGAAGGCTGGAGGCGGGGAAGCCGAGCCCCTCCTCGTCCGTCGTGTAGCAGGCGGTGACGAAACCGAGCTCGGACCGCACGCCCACCGGAACAAAGAACGCCGAGCCGGGCGAGACGGGCCGATCGATGGCGTAGGTGAAGAGCCGCTCGGCGCCGCCGGACTTGGGGTGGATGGCGATGTCGACGACGAGCATGCTCTTGGTCGGGCTCGCTTCGGGCATCATAAGCGAGGTTACCGGTAGGACCGTGATCAAGTTCGTCAGCTTCCTGTTCAGGCACTTCGTCTACAACCTGCGTGGCGGCTTCCTCGTCCGCCCGCTGGCAATCTCGGTCGTGCTCGGGACGTGCGGGCTGATCTTCTCGCAGCTCGAGGCGGCGGTTCCCGAACTCACGAACTGGATTCCGCTTGCCCTGTTCCCCTCGCACCAGGACCCGCAGGTCGCCCAAGTCATTCTGGGCTCCATCGCAACCTCGGTGATGACGGTCGTCTCGATCGTGTTCTCGATCCTGCTGATGACGCTGACGCTGGCGTCGATGCAGTATTCGCCGCGGATTCTGATCGGTTTCACCCGAGACAAGGGGACGCAGTGGACCTTGGGCGTGTTTCTCGGCACGTTCGCGTACTGCATCGCGGCGCTGCCCGTTGCGCGCTCGATGCCGAAGCCGTTTGCGCCCGTCGGCACGGTGCTTGGAGCTATGACCCTTGCGTTCCTATGCGTGGCGTGGCTCCTTTACTTCATCCATCACATCTCCCAAGCGATCAGCGTAAACCACATCGTCGACAGGATCGCTTCGGAGACGGAGGCTGCGATCGATCAGCTCATGCCGAACCCGATCCAGCCGCGAATAGGCACCACCCAGCAAGCCGAGGCGCCGGGCGAGGAAGAGCGGGTCGTGAGCACGATGTCGGGCTACGTTCGGTTTCTGGATGTGCCTCGGCTGGTTGCGATTGCAACCGACCAGAAGCTGACGATTAGGGTCACCCGACGGATCGGCCACTTCGTCCCCGCCGGCGGCGCCTTGCTGGCGTGTTCCGGAAGGCATTCGGTCACTCCCGAAGCCACGGCCCTGCTTCGCGGGGTGTTCGATATCGGCCCCACTCGGACGCTCGAGCAGGACATCGAGTTCGGTGTCCTGCAGATCGTCGATATCGCCCTTAAGGCGATCTCGCCGGCGGTCAACGACCCGAGCACCGCGATTAGTTGCGTGGACCACCTGGGAAGGCTGCTGATCCGGATCGCCGGGCGGGAGCCGCCGGAGTCGGATTTCTTCCACCCGCCGGGCACCCTGCGTGTCTCGGTTCCGTGGTTGACGTTCGAGCGCTTTCTCGATTCGGCGTTCGAGCAGATCCGAGCCTATTCCAAGGGCGATCTTGCCGTCAGTTTGCGGATGATGCGCTCGCTGATGGACATTTCCGGGACGGTGGACGACGTCGGTCAGGCGAAGATGTTGGCCGAGCGGGGGCGCCGGATCGTCGCCGGGTGCATGGAGACGATGCTCGAGGAGGAGACGGTCGAGCTGCGGGCGCGGCAAGCGGAGCTAGACTCGCGGGTTTCGGGGCTCATTTGCTCGGGTGCTCGTAGTGAAAGCCGTACCGGCGCTTCCAGGCCGGAATCATGAAGAGCATGGCGGTCGATTGAACGAGCAGCGAGCTGGCGGCGACGATCCATTTGGTTGAGAAGCGTGCGTGATAGAGAGTCCGGAGGCCGTGGATGAAGGTGTTGGGAACGACCTTCCGGTAGGGGTTCTTGTCCCCTTTGAGCAGGAGAAGCGGGATTTGGCTCTCCTCCCGGCGCGCGGCCTTGACAAACAGGTTGCGGGGCCGGGGCGGGTGATCAACGACGGCCTCCGGAACCCACTTGAACGGCTTGCTCAACACGACCAATCGCTCGCGGAACTCGACGTCCTCGCCGCCCGCGAAGGGGAAGCGCTCGTCGAAGCCACCGATCTCGATGAAGAAGTCGGTCCGGACCACCATGTTGCACGACCATAAGTAGCCGCCGGTCTCATTGGTCGGTGCGGTTTCCAGAGGGCTGTTCCGCCACTCCTCACACGTGGTTTTTCCCTCGTACACCAGGTAGTCGTCGCTCAATGCCCCCGCATAGGCGACCAGCAGGTTCGCCTTTGGAATGCAGTCATCGTCGATGTACACGAGCCACTTCCCCTTGGCGTGCCTGGCGCCGCTGTTTCGGTTCGCCGCGGGTCCGCGCCTTGGGCCGGCAACCCACCGTGCCCATTCGTGGTAGGGGGCGACAACCTCCTTGCTCTCGTCGCCGCCGCCGTCGTCGGTGACGATGACTTCAACCTTGCCGCCGCCAAGCGTTGCAATCGAATCCGCCATTCCTGCCAAGCAGGCGGACAGATGATCTGGCCGATTACAAGTGGGGATGATTACCGAGAAGGTCAATTCGGCCATTCGCTCAATGATCGCTGCAAGGGTCGTGCCACGTGAAATTATGCGTTCTCAACCCGGCGATTCCCCTGTTCATGATCGATAAGTGAGGGAGCGGTAAGCACAGTAATGCGGGAGCCAGAGCGAAATCAAGGCGGATGCCGGGTCTCGAGCTGCCAAGTCGCGCTTCGCGTGCACCTTGAACGAGTAAGCGATCGCACGGAAGTAGTCCCGGGCGCTGAATCGCGGATGAAGCCCGCCGTGCCAACGCCAAAAACGCTCCAAGACCTGCGACATCGTATTCGAGGATTGGGTCACGACAAGGGCTGCGGGTTCGTAGGCGATCTTCCAGCCGGCCCCAATCAGACGCCGACCCATATCGAGGTCCTCGCTGTGGCGGAGCGATCGATCGAAGTTGCCGACTTGGCGCAAAGCTTCGACCCGCGCCATAAAGGCCCAAGTGATGAGTCCATCCTTCAGTCCGCCGGTTTGGACCTCATCAACCTTGTAAAGGTGGCGGCCACGCCATCGCTCCGCGGTGGTTCGGCCAGGCTCTTGGGTTATTCGGCCGAAGGTCACGCCCACCTCCGGGTCTTCAAACCAGGGCGTCGCGGTTTCGACGAAGTCGGGAGCGATCGCACCGGTGCCATCGACTGACAGCAGGAATTCGGTCTTGGTTTCCTCCACGCACCTCGCGCGCACGGCGCCACGGCCCTGATTCGAACCCATCTCGACGACTCGAACGCCCCTGGCGCGTGCCCGCTCCGCGGTTTCATCGGTCGAGCCGTCGTCCGCCACGAACAGCTCCTGAATGGGGACGGACTGAGCCCGGATCGCATCGATCGCCGCCTCAATGGTCGACGCCGAGTTGTAGCACGGGATGCAGGCAGTGAGCCTCATGGCGCTCGCCGAGAAGCCACCGGATAACCTGCCCAGTCAAGCCAGTCGAGGGTGATTTCCATGCCTTGGGCGAACGAGACGGGAGGGCGATAGCCGAGCACCTGACGCGCTTTCGCGTCCGGCAGTCGCCAGCGGGACGACTGCAGCCGCACCATCTCCTCGCTTATCGCGGGCAACTCTGGTTCCGGCAACCGGTACGGATTGGGCGTGCTTGGCTCTGACCATGCTCCAAGGGCGGCCCTGGCGAGCCGCTTTATCCGCGGACGCACCCGACGCGCCACGCCGCGTGCGAGCGGAATCGCCTTGACGCGGTCGACGTTCGAGCGCGGCGGGGAGGGGATCGAGACGTCCGGCCGCACGCTCGCGACCTCGCTCCACTCGTGGCCGGAGGCGACACAAATCGGCTCGTAGAGCTCCTTCCAGCTAACTGCCTCCGCGTCCTGGGCGAGGAAGCTCTCGTGATCGGATTGGTCCAATTTCAGGCACAAATCTATAGCGTGAATCAGATTGTCGACGAAGATGGAGTTCATCACTCCGTTTCCGCCATCGACCACCCAAGCGCGGGAAATCATGACGTCGGACAGGAATTCGGTGATCCATCGTGACCGGGGACCCCACACGACACCGGGCCTAAGGATCGCAAGTTGAGTCTGGCCGCCGGCACGAAGCTTTCGAAGCTCCGCCTCGGCGCGCACCTTGGCGTTGTTGTACCAATGCCACTGATCGTCTCGAATCGGCGAGCGCTCGTCGGTTCCCGGTTCAGGATTCTGGCCGTGAACCGACGCCGAGCTCAGGTGGACGAAGCGTGGGACCCCTGCGGCGCAGGCGGCGGCGTAGCCGGCAACGCTGCTTGCGATAATGGTCTCCGCCTCGCCGGTGACGCAGTTGACGACCGCCTCACATCCCGCTAGCTCCCGGGACAGTGCCGCCGAGTCGGTGGCATCGGCGACGCGGCAATCGAGCTCGAAGCGGCTCAGACGGGCGAGGCCGATGTTTCGTCGCACGATGGGCCGAAGCACGTGTGGGCCCCGGTGCCAAAGCTCAGCGATCCGGGTCCCGACGAAGCCGTTCGCCCCGATCACGGCGATCGTCACGGAAGGGCCCTCGCTTTGCGCTCGGAGTAGCACCGCTCGATCAACCGGAGGTTGACCAGGCCGTCCTCTCCGGTCACCTTCGGCGCGCCACCCCCGGCAATCGCATCCGCGAATTGTGCGAGTTGAGCGGTGAAGCACTGGTGATAGGTCAAGGCAGCTCGCCCCGGGCTCGGCTGACCCCAGTGTTCGCTAGGCTCGCAGAGATCCATGCGCCCGGCGAAGGCTCCGGATCCCCCCAGCTCGAGGCGGTTCGCCTCGCCTGGCCGCCAAGCGAGCCACCCACGTTCGAACTCGATGAAATAGCGGTTGGCGGTAGCCCAATCGCGACTGAGGTGCAGTTCACCGCTTACTCCCTCGCGATGCTCGAAACGCGCGCGGCAGGATGCCTCGAGCCCGCCGTCCGCGTCATCTTCGTAAGTCAGGGTTTCGGGAACCCCGAACCAGTAGCAAAGAAGGTCCAGGGTGTGGGCGCCGAGGTCGAGGAGCACGCCGCCCTTGGAGCGCTCCTTTTGGAAAAAGGATTTCGATACCGCGGGCCAATTGAACTCACCACCCTCGGCAATGCGATAGTGCTTGACCGCTCCAAGCGTGCCCTCGGCGACAAAGTCTCGGATCGTGCGAACTGCCGGAAAGAAGCGGCGAAAGAGACCCACTACCAGGAGCCGCCCGGCAGCGGTGGCAGCTTCCACCATTTGCGAAGCTTCCTCGGCGGTTGTGGCCATCGGCTTCTCGCAGAGCACATGCATGCCGGCGCCGAATGCGGCGAGCGTCTGCTCGGCATGATAGGCGGAGGGAGAGGCGACGATCGCGAAGTCGGCTCGTGCCGCCCCCAGGCCATCCAGCGCGACCGCATTTGGAAAGTGCTTCCGAATCGCGGCGACCCGGTCCGGGCTCGGATCGAGCAGTCCCACGACCTCGAGGTTGGGCAGAGCCTGTAGCGCAGGGACGTATTGAAGTTCGACAATCGCCCCACAGCCGACCAACACGCAGGTTAGATTCGGTGATTTCACTGCTTCGCTCGTAATGTCTGGGCGAACGCGGACGCCCAACTTCGTCGAATCGACTCGGGATCGAACGAAGCGCAAGCCCAAGCGCGGGCACGTTCGCTGATTTTGCTCAAATCGTGCTCAGCGCACCACTCGATTCGACGGACGAGATCCCCGGTTTGGGGAAGCCGCAAGTGAGCATGCGGCACCCACGCGGTCGGGAATGCCCGCCGCTTGCCCCACCTCGGCTTGACGAGGAGGGCAGGCTCGGTGACGTACTCGTTCATCGGCGGATAGTTGAGCGTGATGACGGGGATACCACACGCCCACGGTTCCAGCACCATGAAGCCGATTCCTTCCAACTTCGAGGGTTGGATTGCGACTTCTCCCGTTTGATAGAGCTCGGCTGGATCATCGAGGTTGCCAACCAGGAGCTCGATGCGCGAGTCGAGGCTTGGCAAATCGGCTGCCTTTTGCATGCGGACGGTGAGTCGAACGTCGGGATTCCTGACCCGTTTGAACGCCTGGATCGTGTCTCGCGTGCCCTTACGGTCCTGGGGGTCGACCAACCCCGCGTTGTGGATAAAGTGGCGGGCCGGACCGGAAACGTGCCGCTCAGGGAGGCTCGCGAGGTCGATCGGCCAAACGAGATGAACTGCCTTCTGATAGCCGTGACGCGTCACCACTTGAAGGGTCCACTGAGAAGGGCAGACGAAGAGGTCAACCTTATCCCAGCCCGGATCGTCCCGAAACCACTCCCAATTCACGACGCAGACGGTCTTGAGGCCGAGCTCACGGGCCACTTTGAGAAGCTCGGGATGCCACGTGTGGCGCTCGAAGAAGATGATGCCCTGCAGCCCAGCGAAGACCTCGCGCACCCGCTGGGCGGAATCTTCCGGACGCAGGAGCACGTCGTTGGGCGGCTCCAGCGGACGGTCTTCGAGTCGCAAGGAAGGGATGACGATGTGCTTCCGCAGCCCCAGTGCGTGCTTGATCATGTCGGCCTGGCGGCCGAACCCAGTGAAGTCCTTGTGCGCA
The DNA here is from genome assembly GCA_035295605.1 of Fimbriimonadaceae bacterium. Taxonomy (GTDB): domain Bacteria; phylum Armatimonadota; class Fimbriimonadia; order Fimbriimonadales; family Fimbriimonadaceae; genus DAIDHV01. The sequence continues at coordinate 7,188 of DATGIR010000377.1, forward strand.
ACTACCGCCCAGCGGTCGAGGTCCACGCCCCCATCAGCCACGGAGCCGACTCCTCGAATTGAAACGCACCGTCAGGGCCGAGATTTTACCGTCGGGGGCTCGGGCGAGCTACCGGCGGGAGTACAGTAACGGGCAACTCGGGCACACTCTTTGCCCGGAGGCAAGCGCAGTGATACTCCTGAGCCATCCGACGGGTAATCAACCCGTGCGCGAGACGCTGGCTGCTTTCGACGACGCCGGGTTGCTTGCGGAATACGCAACTACCGTGTCGTGGCGCGGTGGGTCGCTGTCCAGGCTCGTTCCGCCGAAGCTCCGAAGCACTGCCGAGAGACGGCGATACGCGGCGAGCCTTCAATCCAGAATTCGAACGCACCCCGTGAGAGAGATGCTACGGCTAGTGCTTGGTCCCCGGCTCCGCGGAAGGCTTGTCGCCCCGGAAACGGGAGCGCTGTCGTTTGACGCGGTCGCCCGGGCTCACGACGCATGGACAGCGCGGCGCATCCGCAAGTCGTCGGGTGTCACCGCGGTCTATGCCTACGAGGATTGCGCGCTCGACACGTTTCAAGCGGCCAAGAAGCGCGGCATCGCCTGCATCTTCGAACACCCGGTCGGATACTGGCGTGATCTGGAGCGCACCTACCGCGAGGAGGTGGAGCTTCGGCCAGAGTATGCGCCGGTGTTGATGGGGCTGACCGACAGCGCTGCAAAACGGGCGCGGAAGGATGAGGAGCTGGCGTCCGCGGATTTCCTCGTCGTGCCCAGCCAAGCGTCCCTGCGGACGCTGCAAGAGTTTCCCGGCAAGCTACCCCCTACGATAACGATCACCTATGGCGCTCCCTGGGAGTGCGTCGCCGCTCCCGTCGTGCCCACAAGCACACTCAGGGTGCTCTTCGTCGGCTCGCTGCAACAACGCAAGGGGGTGAGCTACTTCGTGGACGCGATCCGCCTGTGCGGATCGGCGGTCTCCACGACCGTCGTCGGCGGGCGGATCGCCGACTGCGCGCCGCTCGACCGATTCCTTTCGGAGGTCACCTGGATTCCTTCGACGCCGCACGCCCGGGTGCTCGAACTCATGCGGAGCCACGACGTGCTCGTCCTGCCGTCCCTTTCGGAAGGGTTTGGAATCGTCGTGCTCGAAGCGATGACGCAAGGAATGACGGTGATCGTTAGCGACAAGACGGGAGCCGCCGACGTGGTGCAAGACCAGGTTAACGGCTTCGTCGTGCCCATCAGGTCCGCCCAAGCGATCGCCCAGCGGCTGACCGAGCTCGCTAGGGACCCCGAGAGGTTGATGGCGGTGAAACGGTCGGCCTTGGACAGTGCGAGAACTCACTCCCTGGAGACGTACCGCCGGGCGATCGTCGAAGCCGTTCGGCCCTACGTTCGAGGCGGGTCGTGATCCTCCAAATCCTCCCGACCGTCCCGCCGGAGATCAACGGGCTGGCGGACTATGCCGTCAAGCTGCAGAAGCACTGGCCAGACGCGGAGGAGCGATGGCGAGCGCTTGCGATGCGCATACCTGCGAACGCTTCGAATCGTTGGCCGTCCGTGCCCGTCGATCAAATGCCAAGCGACGCGGCCGGCCTCGTCGCGAAGCTCGGCGAGCGGTCCCTGAGCTGCGTACTGCTCCATTACGTGCCCCACGCGTACGATCCCAACGGCGTTCCCGATTGGCTCGTCGACGGGCTCAGCGAGTGGAAGCGGTCGAGTAGGGTGCCGCTGTTTGCCATCTACCACGAGCTTTACGTCTGGGCCAAGCCGTGGCAGCGGGCGAGGCTTTTTATAAAGCCCTCGATCCGGTGCTTCCGGCGGCTCGCGGCGCTGCCCGGCGGTTGGGTCACAAGTAATGAGCGCTATCACCGCTTGGCGGTTGCCGAGGGCGCCGATCCGAACAAGGGCGGAATCGTGCCGATCGGGGCAAACATCGAGCCCGTTTCGGTCGAGACACCGAAGGAGGCCGGTACCGTTGCCCTCTTCGGGCTGCCTTCGAGCCGATTGCGCGCAGCCCGATGGCACCGACGCCTGCTCGCTGACATGGTAGACACTGGGCTCGGGACCAATATCGTCGAGATCGGGGCGGCGGCGTCCGAAACCGAGCAGCGGCAGCTCCTGTCTATCCTACCGGCCACGCTTGCGCAGAATCGGGCGACGCTCTTCGACGCCGAGGAAGCGCAAGTCTCGGCTGCCCTCTGGAAGGCCGAGTTCGGTTTGTGTGCGGTGGAAGCGCCGAATATAACCCGGAGCGGCGTGTATGCCGCCTACTGCGGGCACGGAGTGATTCCCATCGCGGTGGGTGCTCGATGCGAGGGTTCGCCCCCGTTCATCGCCAACGACGACCGACGGCCAAACCAGGGTCTCCAACAGTTGAACAAG
>DATGIR010000378.1:0-3762 GCA_035295605.1 Fimbriimonadaceae bacterium
TCCCGACGTGGACCCAGGCGCTGATCTGCTGCGGAATCGGCTGGCCGCCTCGCTGCACGAAGCCGGCCGCCCAGGCGTCCGGTTCGAACGCGGCGAGCAGAATGCCGCCGCCCAGGAGCTTGAACAGCGAGCGCCGCGAAAGCTCGACGCTCGAATCTTCGACCAGGCGCGTGCCGTTCATTTGCCCCCCTTGTGGATCTCGGCCGCTCGCTTGACTGCGGCGATCATCCTCGGATAGCACCCGCAGCGGCAGATATTCCCGCTGAGCCCATCCCGGATCTCCTGATCGGTCGGGTTCGGCGAATTCGTGAGGAAGTTCGTCGCCGCCATGATCATCCCCGCCGCGCAATAGCCGCACTGCATCGCGCCCTCTTCCAGGAACGCCTGCTGAACCGCATGCAGGTGGCCGCCGGCGGCTAGGCCCTCGATCGTCGTGATGGCGGTGCCCTTCACTTCGGACAGCGGCGCCACGCACGAGTGGACGAGGTCCCCGTCCACGATGACGCTGCAGGCGCCGCACTGACCCTCCCCGCACCCGTATTTGGTGCCCGTCAGACCGAGGTCTTCGCGCAGAATTTCGAGCAGGCTCGTGTCCGGCTCGGCGCTCACGGCATACGATTTGCCGTTGACGTGAAGGGTTTCGCTCACACCGCTATTCTACGGTGATATTCACAGCCCCTTTTCGGCCAAAAAGTGCGCTAGGTCGGCGATTCGGCAGGAGTAGCCCCACTCGTTGTCGTACCAGCTCACAACCTTCACGAAGCTGCCCAGGGCAACCGTGTCAACCGCCGAGAAGATCGAGCTGTGCGGGTTCCCGCGCAGGTCGGTCGAGACCAGCGGCTCGTCGCTGTAGGCCAGGATTCCCTCCATCGTCGTGTCGGCGTACTTCTTCACGGCCGCGTTCAACTGTTCCGGGGTCGCATCCCGGCCGAGCAGCGCCGTGAAGTCGACCACCGACACCGTCGGGGTCGGCACCCGGAAGGACATGCCCGTGAACTTGCCCTGAAGCTCGGGGATCACCAGGCCGACCGCCTTGGCCGCGCCCGTGGTGCTCGGCACAATGTTCTGCGAAGCGGCCCGCGCGTCGCGCAAATCCTTGGCCGCCGTGTCCTGCGTCTTCTGCGTGTTGGTGAACGCGTGGATCGTGGTCAGCAGTCCCTTCTCGATCCCGAACGTTTCGTGCAGAACCTTGGCAACCGGCGCGAGGCCGTTGGTGGTGCAACTCGCATTGCTGAGCACGTGGTGCTTGGCCGGGTCATACATCTCGTCGTTCACGCCGAGCACGACCGTGAGGTCCTCGTTCTTGGCCGGCGCCGAGATGATCACCTTTTTCACGCTGCCGGTTCGGTGGGCGGCTGCCTTCGTCGCGTCCGTGAACAGACCGGTGGATTCGAGCACGACGTCCACTCCCAGGCTGCTCCACGGAATCGCGGCCGGGTCTCGCTCCGCGAACACCTGGATCGGGTTGCCGTCCACGGTGATCGTCGACTCGTCGTGGCACACCGAGCCGTGGTAGGGGCCGTAGGTCGAGTCGTATTTGAACAGGTGCGCGTTGGTGGTGGTATCGGTTAGGTCGTTGACGGCGACGACATGCAGGTTGCCGGGATGGCGTGCGAGCATGGCGCGCAGCGACAGGCGACCGATCCGGCCGAAGCCGTTGATTCCGATTCGGATTGGCAAAACTGAACTCCTCTTGCGAGCGGCACTGCCATTGTGCCGGCTCCCAAGGGATTCTACCGGCTGGGCTTGCCGCCCATCGTCGCCAGCATCGCCAACATGTCGAAATCCACAGGAAGGAAGATGCGCCCGCTCAGACCGCTGTGCTGAACCGAGAGGCGAAGCAGGAGCGGGTCCGGCCACATCTTGAGGAAGCCGCTCACCATGTCCAGCGGCGTTCCCTCCGGAATCGAATACTTGTGCTTGTTCTTGCTGTCGGCGGTGAGGGCCCCGGCGATCATTGTGAGGGTCCGGGTGAGGGAGGCCGCGAGCACGAAATGCACCGGCTTGGCGTCCTGAGCCAACTCCGTGAACTTCGGGTCGTAGGCAAGGGCGTTCGAGCCGAACTTGAGGGCGGCGACCGCCTTGCGCAACACCGGCTCGCTCGTCGCGACGACGATGTTCGAGCCGACGCCGGCGAACACCAGGTTCTTCTCCTTGAGGAGCGAATCGGGGATTCCCGCCCCCTTCATGGTGCTCTTGAGCCCCGCCCGTAGCAGCGAGGCGACCACGTGGTTCAGCCGGTAGGCGTGATCGGCGCCGGGCACCTTGAACGACTCGAACACGTTCACGTCGCCGGGCAGGAACATCTTCTTCACCGTTCCCATGAGTTGCTGCATCGAAGCCGCCGGGTCGTTCCCCTCGTTCGGCCGTAGCTCCATCAGGAGGTCGACTCCTTCGGGCGTTCCGTTGTTGAGCCGGGTCGGGTAGAGGCCGAGCACGTAGTTGCCGCGGATCATTCCCTTGATGTGCTCGATCGTCCCCTTGACCTCCTTGGGCGCCGAGCCGGTTAGGTTGAACTTGTCGACCAGCGGCCACGGGTTCGCCAGGCAGGTGAGGAGGTACGCACCGCCGGGAAGCGTGTTCATGTACCGGTCGGGAAGCGGCCGAAACTGCGAGAGCCCGAGCGGCTTACCCCCCATCTGCAGGTCGAGCGGCCCCACCGAAAGACTGACGCCCTTTGCGTGCAGCCCAAGCGAGAAGCCGAACGACTTGCCGGTGGTCAGGTTGACCAAGGGGGTGGCGCCGGGATTCACCGACATCGCCGTGTCCGTGTCCATCCAGCCGACCACTTCTGCGGTCGGCTCGATGGCGTCCGATAGGTGTCCAAGCTCCTTGCTGCCAATGTGGGGCGCACCGCGGAAGGGCTTCAACGCGGAGGGCAGGCTCTTCGGGTTTAGCGCGAGCACCAGCGTGTTGCCTTCGATATGGGCGATGGTGTCCTTGAGGTCCGAGTACGCGACTCCGTCGATATCGTGACCACCCGTGGCCCTCAGCGCGTCGGTCATCGGCCCGCTGGAGGTGAGCCCCAACAGCAGCACCGTGCCGTCCTGCGGCTTTTGCCCGGGGGCGATGTCGACATACAGGACCGCCCGGCGGTCCCAGCTCTTTTCGATCGCGTCCTGCACTTCCTTCGGAAGCTTCATGGCGGTCAGGCCGCTCGCCGCGAGCTTGCCCAGGTTGTTTCCTCCAACCCCCTCGACCAGCTTGAGAACGCTGGTGAGCGGCTTCTGCTTGCCCGCCAGGTCGATAGAAACCAACCCTTTCGCGCCCGCCGGAACGTCGTTGAGCAGCGGATTGCTCCACGGCGTTGGCGTGTTTGCAATGGCAAACGCCGGGAGCGAAAGCAAGGCGGTGCAAGCGATTCGCGACTTCAACCCAATGGACATAGCACCCATTCTAACGAGTGAGCAGCCCCTTACGTATCTCTTCTCCCCCGGGGAGAGGCGCCCGAAGGGCGGTGAGGGTCGCCTGAACAACACACCCGGTACCCTGGCTACATGCTCAAGCCGCTCCGTTGGACCGAGGACGGCCTCGAGCTGCTGGACCAGCGCCTGCTTCCCCATGAAGAAAAATGGCTGCTGCTTCGAACCCATGCGGAGGTGGCCGCTGCCATCAAGGACATGGCGGTTCGCGGCGCCCCTGCGATTGGCATCGCCGCCGCCTACGGCATGGTGCTCGGCCTGAAATACGGGAAGGAGCCTCGCCTTGTCGCGCAGGAGCTTGCCGAGACGCGCCCGACCGCCGTCAACCTGGCTTGGGCGC
>DATGIR010000379.1:0-2597 GCA_035295605.1 Fimbriimonadaceae bacterium
GGACACGGCCTCCTCCAAGGCCCTCTTGTCGTGGGCGCCAGGCGGGACCCGGCTTAAGGCGATCTCGTTAGCCCGCCAGAAATGTTTGAGGGCGGATTCGTACTCGCCGAGATCGTCGTAGGCCTTCCCCAATGCATATTCCATGCGGTCCCGCTCGTACGGCGTCAAGCCGGCTCGCGTCGCGAGTGCCTCCATCTCGTCGACCATCTCCCGGTCGTCCTGTTTAACCTTGCCGGCGTACACCCAGTCGAAGTAGGCCATCGCCCCGCCTTCGTGTACGCGGGTCGCCTCTCGGAACACCTTCGCCGCCTCATCGAACTTGCCCAGGCTTACAAGAATCCGGCCCAATAGCTCCCGCGGCGGCCAGGCGTTCGGCTCCAACCTCAATGCCTCCCGCACCGCGGACTCCGCCTCTTCGCCCCTTCCCCACTCCTGAAAGGCCGAGCCGATTGCAGCCAGCGCCCGGGCGTTGGAAGCAGCGAGTTGCCGAACCTTGGCGAATTCCCGCTTGGCCTCGTCCTCCTTCCCTAGGGCAAGGAGCGAGGCGCCGAGGCCCACATGACTGGCGGGAGAGGCCCCCTTTCCGGAGAGAGCAAGTCGAAACTCACCCGCCGCCTCCGCAAGGTTTCCCGTCCGAAAAAGTGCCATCCCCAGGCGGTCATGGGCGGGCGCGGCCGATGGGTCGATCCGGATCACGCTGCGGAACGCCTCGATGGCCTCGTCGCAATACCAAGCCTCAAGGTAGCACTGGCCGAGCCCGAACCAAAGCTGGGCGTCGTTGGGCTTAGCCTCAAGCGCACGCCGGCAGTACTGGATTGCCCCGCCCAGGTCATCCTGGTTTCTTGCCAGCATCGCCAGCCAATTAAGGGCCTCGACGTTTCCCGGGTCGAGTTCGAGCGCCCGCAACAGGTGGCGGCGGCCCTCCTCAATCCGGCCACCCTTCACCGCCTCCGCGCCTAGCCGGAGCGCGGATTGCAGGACCGTCCCGGAGTTTGAACCGCTCGGCGCCATGTTATCCCGCCGCTCCTCGCGAGATGGCACGGATAGCCGCCGCGAACGGAACCCAGATGATCCAGGCGATGATCGCGCCGGCGAATATCCAGCTCTCGACGACGGAGTTCAGGCCGGCGTCACCCTAAGTGCTTCTCCCTCTGAAACCCGAACTTCGTGCGGAAAGTGAAGCACGAGCGTCGGGTCGAGAACCTCGGCGTGTGGAATAGTCATGCCACCGACTTGGACCTGCTTCCCGGTCGTGGCCAGCCCGGGGCGGAAGCTTCGCAACCGCAAAGACCCGTGCCGGACTGTCAGCTCGACGCCTTCGTTCGTCCGCGAGTAGGTTCCCCACCCCTCGGCCCCGATCCAAGCGAATTTCTGCCGGATCTCCGGCAGCCGGGGCGTGAAGCCGAGGTGTCCGGCGGGTCCGTCGATCTCGAACCCCGTAAGCGCGACGTAGGGCCCAAACGCCGACATCGCGCGAGTGTAGTGGTCGCTGCACTCGATCTCGTTGTACGGATTGCGAAGGTTGCCGTCGTGCCGGTCGTCCACGGCCTTGACGACCGATAGCCCCTCGGTTAGGAGCCCCTCGGCGATCATATGCCCGGCCACCTGGTGCTCGCACCCTGTCCACGTCTCCGTGAAGTAGATGTTCTGCCACGTGTTGGCATCGCCGAACGGGTTGGTCTCGCCCTTGGGGTTGGTGCAGATGATGAGCCCTGCATCCCCCTCCACCGCGTACCAGCGCCCCGGCTTGTGCTTCTCGCGCCAAGGCCCCACGTTGGGCGTGAAGTTGTACTTCCAAATTGCCTTGAGCGCCGAGTCGGTCTTCTCCTTCGGCAGCACCCGCGGCAATCCGACCTGCCACGCCCAGCCTTGCCCGAACACCTGGTCGATGTGGCACGCGTTGTACGAACCCCAAACCCCCGCGTGCGCCGGATCCTTGATCTGGAAGTAGTACTCGCCGTTGTAGAGGCGGTCCATGCTCGCCTGCCCGCGCGTGAAGATCGTGCGGCACTGAGCAGCGAAGTCGTTGTCGCCCACCGTCTGGGCCATCCGTTCACCGGCCAGCAGAGCCGCCAGGTAAAGCGAGCTGAGCCAGGAGCTCAGGCCGTACCAAACCGCGTCGAGCGTGTTGCCCTGGGCCCCCTTCAGGAGCCCGTCCTCGCCCTTGTCGAACCCGATGAGATACTCGACCGATTTCCGGATGCGGGGCCAGTTGCGCTTGAGGAACTTGCGGTCCGGGGCCATCTGGTGCTCGCGCAGGAAACGAAGCACCGTGCCCGCCTGGCCGTCCACGGCGGTGCTATGGTCGAACTCCGCCCGGAACCAGATCTCGCCCGTCTCCTTGACGAAGCCCACGCCGAGGTCGACCCGCTCACGGGTATCGCGCTCCAGCGCCGGGAAGAGGCGCCCGACCGACTGCGCGTAGTGCCAGACATGGGTGCAGGTCCCGGCGCAGCAGCCCACGCCCTCGTTGGCGTAGAACCGGCCCGTGCCGAGGCGGAAGCACGTGGTGGTCGCCAACGTGGAGGCGCTCGACATCGTCCGGTTCAGGAACCAATGCGGAAGGGTTGAATCCTCGTACCAGGTGGCGACCCATT
>DATGIR010000380.1:0-3300 GCA_035295605.1 Fimbriimonadaceae bacterium
AAATGGCGATTCATGTGGCGGGAGTCGAGACCTACTTCGGGTCCCAGCTTGCGGGCTCGCCGCTCGACGCGGCTGGGCAGCGGCTGGCCCGCTCGGCGACCGAGGGAGTCGTGGTCGGCGAAACCTTCCCGTACCCTCCCGCGGAGATCACGCCCGAACTCGTTGCATCCTGCTTCGACTACGCGAAGGGGATATGGGAACCGCTCATCCAGGCTGCGGATCCGGAGATCCGGAAGAAGGAGATCAAGAGCGCCCTCGGCCCGATGATCAGCGGGGACGGAGCGTTCGCCCGGCTGGGTTTCCACTCCGCCTACCACCAGGGCCAGGCGTATTTGATCAAGACCTCGCCCGGGTTTCCTTCGTAAGAACCTAAAGCTCTAGCTCGGGTGTCGCCGGCTCGCCAGGGAATACGAGGTGGATGACCCCTGACTGGAGCGCCGCCGCGCACCCTGTGCTCTGGCAATGGATTCTGGTCACCGATGAAGCGTCGATCCGCTTCGCAGACGAATCTTCGCGAACGATCTGGAAGCTGCTGAGCGGTGGAAACGATCCGCCCGCGCGCGCTATCCAGTGATTCATGCAGTAAGCCACGGCCGTTCCTGGCGTCGGGACAAACGGGCGCCTCAACGTCCCTAGCGAGTCCGGAGGGTCCGCGGGCTGCCGGTCAGGCCAAAACGGATTCACGTAGGCGGTGTCGAAGTTGGGGTGAATAGAAGGCTCAGGACACGATAGAACCGAAGGCGATCGGAGATACCCGCTCATTCCGGCGTAATCGCCGAACGGCGAGTCGACCGGTCGGTGAAGGAGATCCACAACCAACGCCTTCCCGTCATTGTCCGCCCGGTACATGTTGATCGCTGTTGCCACTTGGCGCAAATTGACCAAGCACGAAACGTCGCGGCCCCGCTTGAGCACCGAACCCAACACGGACACCAGAATGGCGGCAAGTACCCCGATGATGGCGATCACCGCGAGGAGCTGGGTCAAGGTGAAACCGCGACACCGCATGATGGGAGGACGGTCCCATAGCACGCCGATGTTCAAGTTCGGACTCGGGCGGCCGCTAACGCCTTGTCATAATCCGAGCGAGGGGACCGCGCACCCGTGCCGATAAAACCAATCCCGATTGCCCCCATTTGCGCTACCGCCCTGCTCGCAACCGGCATCTGGGCCGATCCAGGCTCGCCAGTTACGAGTCACAAGCCACCCGCCCCCAAGCTCGACTTCAATCGGGATATCCGCCCGATCCTCGACAAGTGCCTCTCGTGCCACGGCCACGACCCAAAGGCGATTCAAGCAGGACTGAAGCTGGACAGCCGCGACGGGGCGACCAAGGTGCTCGCGGACGGCCGGACCGCCATCGTCCCCGGGCGCCCCGAACGCAGCGAGCTGGTTCGCCGCATCAATGCATCGGACAAGTCCGACCTGATGCCGCCGCCCTCCAGCAACCGGCTGCTTGCCGCCGAAGAGAAGTCCACGCTCGCCGAGTGGATCCGCCAGGGCGCGGAGTACAAGCCGCACTGGGCGTTCGTCAAACCTGTGCGGCAGCCTCCACCGAGCGTGCGATTGGCGGCGTGGCCGCGAAACTCGATCGACCGGTTCATCCTCGCGCGGCTGGAATCGGAGGGGCTCCGGCCCTCCCCGGAAGCTGACCGATCGACCCTGCTCCGGCGCGTCAGCCTCGACCTTACCGGTCTGCCGCCGAGCCCGGCCGAGCTCGCCGCCTTCCGCTCCGACCGGTCGGCGAACGCCTATGAGAAGGTGGTGGACAGGCTGCTCGCGTCACCACGCTACGGCGAGCGGATGGCGATGGATTGGCTGGACTGCGCTCGCTACGCCGACAGCAACGGCTACCAGAACGACTATGAGCGCTACCAATACCGGTGGCGGGATTGGGTGATCGACGCGTTCAACCGGAACATGCCCTACGACGAGTTCACCGTTGATCAGCTCGCCGGCGACCTCCTGCCCCACCCCACGCTGGATCAGCTTATCGCGACCGGCTTCAACCGGAACAACCGCACCAACTCGGAGGGCGGCGCCCTCCCGGAAGAGTGGCTGACCGAGTACGTGATCGACCGGGTGGAGACCACCTCGGAGGTGTGGCTCGGGCTCACCGCGGGCTGCGCGCGCTGCCATGACCACAAGTACGACCCGATCACCCAGAGGGACTTCTACAGCCTCTACGCCTACTTCAACAACGTGCCCGAGACGGTGATCGGCCCCGAGGCGGCGATCAACTACCCCCCGACGATCAAGGCGCCGTACCCTGAGCAAGCGAAGGAGCTGGCTCGACTGTCGGCTCGGTTCGACATCCTCGACGGGAAAGTCTCGGAAGCGCTCGCCGGACACATGGCGGCGGCCGAGGCTTTGGATCCGAAAGCGCTTGCCCGGCCCGAGATCCCGAACGGCCGGCTTGGCGAGTTTAAGGTGGGCACGGCTGCCGGTCGCTCCACCGGTTCGATCCGCACCGACGACAAAAGCTTTCTTGAACTCGGCGCCGCCGGCGACTTCGAGTGGAACCAACCCTTCTCCTACGGCGCCTGGGTCAAGCGCGAGGGAGATCTAGGATCCCCCCTCTCCCGGATGGACGATGCCAACTCCTATCGAGGCTGGGACCTGCATGTCGTCGACGGCAAGCCTGCGATGCACCTGATCCACAAGTGGCCTGACAACGCGATCAAGGTCGTGGCGAAGTCGCCGATCCCCAAGGGGGAGTGGACTCACCTCTTTGTGACCTACGATGGCTCGGGCAAGGCGGAGGGTGTGCGCCTCTATGTCAACGGGGTCGCGGTCCCCCTAGAGACGGCGGCCGACTCTCTAACAGGGACGACCCGCACGAACGTAGCGACACGCGTGGGGCGCCGAACCGACGGCGCCCGGTTCACCGGCGAAGTCGACGACGTGCTGCTCTACAGCCGCGTGTTGTCCGTCACCGAGGTTGCGTGGCTGTCGAGCGTTTCTCCGGCGCTGCCGCTCCTTTCGATTCCGCCTGAGAAGCGGACCTACGCGGAGCGGCTGACGATCACCCGCGAATGGCTGCGCGCGACCGATCCTGCGTTCCGCAGTCTGGACGACGAGCGCGCGGCGACCGTCAAGCGCAAGCGGGAGCTGGAGAACCGAATCCCGACCGTGATGGTGATGGAAGAGATGCCGAAGCCGCGGCCGGCATACGTGTTGATTCGGGGTCAGTACGACAAGCACGGCGAGCTCGTGACGGCATGCATTCCGGGGTTCTTGCAGCCCGCGAAACCCAAGGCGGGACCTACAAACCTACAAACCTACAAACCTACAAACCTA
>DATGIR010000381.1:0-2510 GCA_035295605.1 Fimbriimonadaceae bacterium
AAACAACAATACGAACGTCGCAATCCGAAGGTACGTTCTCATTCGGAAGCCTCTTTCTTTCATCTCAATTTCTGTGAACAGCCCCTGAGGACAAAGAGCGCTCCTGCGCTCGGTCGGCCCGTCCCATTGCATCTACTACGATCAACGGCACCGCTTGGTTCACAGAGCGGCGCGGCTCAAGTGTCACCAGATGATCACCTGCCCGCCCAGGCGAGGCCGTCGGTCTGTTTGCCGGTTGAAATGAGGCGAAGAACCTTCCACGCTCCGAGATTGATAACGGCGACCTGGTTCGAATGCATGCAGGAGACGTAGGCCACCTTACCGCTCGGCGCGATGACAACTGCCTGCGGATAGAGGCCGTTGAGCGGGATGTTGCGTGCAACCTTCATGGTGCTGAGGTCGACGACAGCAACGGCGTTCTGGTCGGGGAGAGCCATGAGGAGCCATTTGCCGTCGGGTGTAGCAGCGCTTCCGTAGCCATTGCCTTCGAGAGGTATCCAGTGGGCGACCTTGTTGGTGGCGGTGTCGATTACCGCGATGCGGGGCTGCGTCTGATCGGCAGTGAAGACCCACTTATCGTCGGGCGAGATGGCGATGCGCTGTGTGTTGCCTGAGATCGGAATAATGGTGAGGGTCTTGTGTCTGTCGAGATCGAGGACGGAGACGGTGCCAGGGCCAACGTTGGCGGTGTAGCCTCGACGCCCGTCATGCGAGATGGCGAGCATGTGGCTTTCCGGCTGGCCAGTAGGAATCGTGGCGACGATCTTGAGAGTCTTGGGGTCGATGACGGTGATGGTCTTGTCGAGTTCAGTGGTGACGTACAGAAGGCCGTTTTTCGGCCCAATCACCGGGTCGTGGGGGCGTATGCCGTGATCGAAGGTGATATTGCCGACGACCTTTTGTGCAGCGATGTCGATGACGGCGATCTTTGCGCCGTCGGTGCCGGGCTTTCCGACTCCGGAGTTGCCATAGATGGGCACGAAGGCGAGGCGGCCGTCGGGCGAAGCGGTGACTTCATGCCCGGTAAATCCACCCTCATCAACAGAGCCGAGAACTGAGCCGGTAGCGGGATCGACAATCGCGAGGCTGTGGTCGCCCTTCTGTGCAACGAGCAGGCGGGCGTTCTGCGCAGAGAGCGCAGTGGTGCCAAGGAAGATGAGGGGCAGAGCATAGCGAACAGCGTTCAAAGGTGCCTCCGAAAGTACGGAAGCGAGTGTACACCGCGGCGGCTGCGCTCTGTGCTGACGATGGGGCGCCTATTTCTGCGGAGCCCATGGATCGTAGGTGCCGACTGACCAGGAATTGCCTTCAGGATCCTTGACTGTGAACTCGCGGCTGCCATAGTCAGTGTTCTGGATGGGGCGCAGAAAGGCGGCGCCGGCTCCCTGAGCGCGAGCATAGACGGCATCGGCGTCGGGTACGACGATGTAGGTGCTGCGGGTTTCGATGTTGCCGAGCTCTACCGGCGTCTTGAAGCCTTTGCCGTAGGCGTCGTCTTTGACCGAGCCGAGCATGATCATGCCGCCGCCGAGGGTGAGTTCGGCATGGCCGATGGTGTTGTTGGGCCCGGGATAAACGACGTGCTTTGTGAAGCCGAGAACTTTACAGAGCCACTCGATGGCGGCGGGTGCGTTCTTGTATCGTAGCGCGGGCATCACTGTGGAGTTAGTGGTGGTCATCTCGGAATCCTCCATGTGTTCACGGACCAATGATGACAGGCTAGGAGCGAGTGTTCTTGGAAAAATCGGAAATCGCTCCTCGAAACTAAGGGGAGTGAAGGGCACTAGCTCGGGTAGCGCTACCTGCGGCTAATCTACTGGAACGTGATTGGCCCAGCGGGTGCGGCGGGCGGAGTATGTAGTGGCGTCAATGCCCGAAAAAGCCCGGAAGTCATTAGCGAAGTGGGACTGGTCGTAGTAGCCACAGTCGAGCGCGAGTTGGGTCCAGGGGATGTCGATGCCGGCGTGCAGCTGATGGACGGCTCGCTGAAAGCGCTGGACACGGCACCAAGTTTTGGGACTGAGACCGACAGCCTGTCGAAAGACCTGTGAGAAGCGCCGCTCGCTCCAGCCGATGCTGCCCGCGGTATCACGGACAGTGGCGATGGATGGCGCTGAGTTGAATTGACGCAGAGCGAAGGCGACTTCAGGGCGAGTGAAGGCACGAGGTAGCGAACGCGCAGTGAGATGTCTGGCGAGATACGCCTCAAGGCATTGGAGACGAGCGTGCGGAGTCGTGCTTTCGCGCAGGCGGTCGCGGAGGCTGGTCGCGGAGTTACCCCAAAGGGCGTCGAGAGCGACGCTGCAGTTGGTGAAGAGATCGACAGCGTCGGATGCGAAGGGAGCAAAACCGCCTGGAGTGAAGACAATGCCGATGAGGTCTGCAAGGTCAGAACTGTGGATGATTTCGTAGACGGAGCGGGCGCCCACAACCAGGGCTGGCGGCATGCGCAGGTCATCGCCGCCCTCGGGGCAGTCGAGGAGGAAGTCCCTGGCCAGATTCAGGATAAT
>DATGIR010000382.1:0-6231 GCA_035295605.1 Fimbriimonadaceae bacterium
TTCCGGCGTTTTACTCCTACATCGCCTTCATCGTCGTGCTCGTGACCGCTGGTCTTGCGATCATCGTTTGGCCGGCAACCCTCTCCGCAGCAACCTTCACCTGGAACTACAGCCACCTGTGGATCAAGGACCCAGGTCGCAACGTGCATCTCTTGGGCCATTTTTGGACCCTTGCCGTGGAGGAACAGTTCTATCTGCTCTGGCCAGCACTTCTGAGACGATGGACGATTCCTTCTGCCATCACCTGGTCGACCGCGATCATTCTCGTCATGCCGTTTGCCCGCCTCGCGAACGACCTGCTCATCCCCTCTCAGCGCGGATACGAAGGCATGATGTTCCACACGGCCGCGGACACGATTCTCTGCGGATGCTTGGCGGGCATTTGGTACAAACACGAGTCTCCGGCTTGGGTTCGAAGGCTCACCGAGTTCAAGGGTATTGGCGTGGTTTGCCTACTGGCGGCCCTCTACGTGGTGCCGTTGATCAGTGAGCGCGTTCGCGGGTTCGGCACGACGCTGGGCACATGGCTCGACGGAGTTGTGGTCGCCATCCTGCTGCTGCACCTCCTGCAGACCCGGCCCAAGTGGGCAGGAGTTTTCGAGTGGCAGGCGGTGGCTTGGGTTGGGACGCTCTCCTACAGCCTCTATCTTTGGCAACAGGCGTTCACCATCGAGGGGCCGACGAAGTTACCGGCGCCTTGGAATATCGGGGCTTGCCTTCTCGCGGCGATAGCGAGCTTCTATCTCATCGAGCAGCCGGCGCGAAAGGCTCTCCGCCGGCGATGGCAGGTTTAGCCAGTTACTCTGACAACCAGATGTGCTAAACGAGGGGAAAGTGCGCCGAAACTACTCGAGCCGACTAGAGAGCACTGTCCGTCGAGCCCCGCTGCTTGTATTGGCGACGCTGGGAGCGCTCGGTGGTATCTGGATCGCGCGCACTCAGCGAGTCCGGGAGCTCGAGTTCGAGATTGAACAACGCGCACAGCTGGCACTGGCGCCCATGGCGCTCTCGAACCGAATCGTCTGCGTGCGGGTGTCCCCTCCGGATAACGAGCGCCTTACCGGGCAAGCGCTCGACGCGGCTCCAAGAAGATTTCACGCTGAATTGATCGACGGTCTTAAGCGGGTCGGAGCCCGAGTCCTTGTTTTCGACCTTCTGTTTACGGCCGGGGGTGACCCCGAAAACAATCGATCCTTTACGCAGGCGTTGTCGACGAGTTCGCCGCTTCTCGTCTCGATGATCCAATGGCCAAACAATGAGGAGGATCCGCACAAGCGAAATGGATATAGCTACATGTTTGAGCCTCCGGACATTCTTCCCCGGCCGCTTCCGCCAAACATCTCGTTAGGGCAAGCCGAGCCGGTATACACCGGACCCTTGACGGGCGACGTAGCACTACTTTGCAAGGATGACGAGACGGGGCGAGAGGTGCCCAACGTCGCACTGCTCGCTTTTTGTCAAGTCTATGGAGTGGACCCGAAGGAAGTCCGGGTCGACTGGCGCGAGTTGCAAGTGGAGGCCGGCCCCGGACTCTTTCAAATCGATCGCGAGGGTGGAATGGAGGTGGCGTGGGGCAGCGACGATCCGTTCGAGAAGGCCATTCCGCTTTCGGAGGCCCTTTCGATCCTTCGTAAGGGAGACCCGAGCGGCAGATTTAAGGACAAGATTGTGTTTGTCGGAAGCGAGAACGACCGCTCCGTCCGGACAGTTGTCGGCAAGCAGTTTGGAATTTCGGTACTGGCCAACGCATTGAACACGATGCTTAGGTCGAACCATGGAGTCCCAAAGCGCATCTCCGACAACCTCAACGCGATCTGGCCATACCTTGCGAGTGTGCTCACGTGCCTGGCGCTGTCAAGCCGTCGACCGGCGGCGGCCAGCGTCCGACTACTCGCTGTCTTCTTGCTCCTCGGCTTATTCCCGGTCGGGCTACTGAAGCTGTTCGGGCAGATGCCCGATATCACGGAGCCAACTTTCGCGGCGATCCTCGCGGCTCTCGTGTGTGCCACGGCACGGCTCGTCCTACCCAAAGCGATCGTCTTCGTGCCCGCGGAGATGTTTGAAGCGACGGTGCTCTTCGCGGACCTGAAGAACTCAACCCCATTGGTGGACGCTCTCGGCGCCCGGGCGGGCGGGAGCGTACTCAACAGCTCGCTCAGGCTCGCGAAGCGAATCGTGCTGCGCGCCAACGGTGAGGTTATTCGGACACAAGGCGATGCGCTGGTCGCGGTGTTTAGGGCGCGACCTGGCTCGCCGCACGCACTTGCCGCCGCAGAGACCGCCAAGCGGATCGTCGACGCCGGACTCCAGTCGGACGTCCCGTTTCGAGCGGGCCTCGAGAGCGGCTTGGTGCATCGCGATAACCAAGGGATCCAGGGGTTGCCCTTCCATTCCGCGGTACGTCTGCAAGCGTTGGGATCCGAGTTGGGCGAGGATCTCGTTATCGGACCCGTCGCCCGCGGTCTCCTGGCCGGGGAAATGGAATTGCGGAGCCCCGGGGTGTTTGAACTCCGAGGAATCGCCGGGAAGGTCCAAGTGTGGGTTCCGGATGGTCGAGTCGACCTAGCGCAGGACGGACAAGCGAGGGGGAAACATCTTGATTGACACCGCGGCGAGCTATGTGCCAGGGTGAGTGACCTAGCCTTGTCCTAAAGGTCCTAGTGGAGGAGTTGCCGTGCTGACTATTCTAGCCTTGCTTGTCGTTCCGAAAGTACATCCGACGCTCTGGTTCCCGTATGAGCTCGGGAACAAGCATGATGCAAGCATGGCTCGTCACGCTAAGCCGATCGCGCCTCCCCATCCGGATCGCGGCCTACTAGCTGGCGGATACACTGACCCTAAGTCGGGCGGGTATTTCGGACCATTCCACAATGCGGGAAAGAAGGGGTGCAGGCTCGTCGCTCAACTTCCGAACGGATACTACGCCTGCCTGACGATCGCTCCCGGAAGCGCCTATACGCATACAGCTTACAACCCGCCGAATAACGGGTTTACGGACGAGTTCGTCTTGACTTCGGGATCGATTGAGGTGCAAGAAGAAGACCAGCTTCCGGCGAGCTGCCCGGGGGTGCCAGTCGGCTACCCGAACCCGATTTCCGGCGTCACACCTCGACTTCGCTTGCGGAGAAGCAATGGGAGAACGACTCTTGCCGGCACCGGGACGGACTACACCCTGGCCTCACCTGGCTACGGATCGACGACGTCGTGGACCGCGTCAGTCGCACTCGGTGGCTCCGAGCTGTTCTACAACGACATGGACACCGGCGGGTTCGCCTATCTTAACTCTGACGACGGACGAATGTGTGTCGGCCCGGACCAAGGCAACAACCCCCCGGCCATGATGATGTGCTCCCAAGACGGCGGCTGAGTTAGCTCAGACATGCCCGGCGTCGATCCAGCGGGTAGCTTGCCGAAGCTTCCCGCATAAGACCGAAATAAGGTTCAGCAGAAGCTGGGTGGCCGCCTCGGGGTCCTCGCGTCGAAGCTTCTCGATCAGGTCCGACTCGAACACGGCTGCCACGCACTCGGTCCGCGCAACCGCCTTCGCCGAACGCGACTGACGGTCCAGGAAGGCCACTTCGCCGACCAGCATCCCCGCCCGAAGGTGGTTGATCTCGTCGTCCATTACGCCGAGCACATCGCAATCCCCTTCCAGAATCGCGAGCAGCGTATGGGTTCCGCCTTCGGGCGAAAGCATCGCCTCCCCCGCTGCAAAACGCCGTTCGGTCCCGTGGCTCGCCAAGAGCGCCAGCTGGCCGGCGGTCAGCCCTTTCGCGAGGACGGTGGAGTTCAATCGGTCGGGGGAGATCATCGTGTTCGAATCCGCCCGCCAGTCTACTGCGCGGTGGACCCGCGGCATGGTCCACAATAGGATTCCGATGCAAACGCTAACCAAGCCCGCGTCGGAAACCTCCGAGTTGAAGCCCGCCGACCGCCTGATCGTCGCCCTCGATTGCCCTACCGTCGGCCGCGCACGCGAACTCGTGAAGCTCCTGAGCCCGACCGTCACCTTCTACAAAATTGGCTGGCGAATGTTCCTCATGAGCGGGCTCGAGTTCGTCGACGAGGTGCGAAGCAGAGGCAATCGCGTCTTCCTCGATCTCAAGATGGACGACATCGCGGAGACGATCGAGACCGGAGTCGCCGAGCTCCGAGACCGCGCCCATCTCCTCACGCTGATGGGCACGCCCGCCACCATGGCGGCCGCGGTGCGTGGCCGAGGTACGGCGCCGAACCCGAAGCTCCTATCCGTCACCTTCCTCTCCAGCCTCGACGAGGCCGACCTGCGATCGATGCTCCCCGAGTCGGTCAACTTGCCCAGCGAAGCACTGTTGCCCGCCTACATTCAGCAACGCGCCCGGCAAGCCTTGGAAGCCGGCGCGGACGGGCTGATCGCCTCCGGCGACTCGGTGCGACAGCTTCGCGAAGCGCTCGGCCCGAAGCCGCTCATCGTGACCCCAGGAATCCGGCCGGCCGGCGCGGCCGCCAACGACCAAAAGCGCACCAAGACCCCGGCCCAGGCAATTGCCGACGGCTCGGACCTGTTGGTGATCGGACGGCCGATCTGGGCAGCTGAGGACCCGGTCGCGGCCGCGGAAGCGGTTATCCGCGAGATCTCGGGCGAGTGAATGCACGGGTCGCCGACCCGTGGCACGGTCGGAGAGGACAGGCGGCTACACTAGGGGCATGAGAGCCCTCCGCTTGCTCGGTCTTTTCGCGCTCGCCACCACCGCCTTCGCGGCGGGAACGCCGCCGTCAGCCGAATCCCTGCTCAAAGCGGCCGAAATCAAGGCCGGCCACGAGCACAAGAACGTCTTTCTCGTCTTCCATGCCTCGTGGTGTGGCTGGTGTCACAAGCTGGATGACCTCATGACCGGCGCGGAGTTCAAGCACGCGTTCGATAAGAGCTACGTGATCGTCCACGTCACCATCCTGGAAAACGAGCCCGCCCAAAAGCTGAATGAAAACCCCGGCGGAAAGGAGCTTTACACCTCTCTGGGCGGCGGCGACGGTATCCCCTTCTTCGCGATCTTCAATCCCAAGGGCACAAAGCTCGGCGACTCGAACGCCCCCAAGAACATCGGCTACCCGGCAGAGCCCAACGAGGTCGTCCACTTCATGGACCTCATGCAGAAGACGTCTCATATGACCGCTCAAGAGCAAGCCGCGCTCAGGGCGTACCTCTCGCAGAAGCCGACGTCCGGCCACTAGGTCACTTGGGCCGCCGCGGGAATCTCAGGGTCGGAATCGTGCTCGGCGCCGCGTCGAGTGGCTTGGCGGCCTTGGCGCTTGCGTTGCCGGTTTCGACCAAACCGGCAGCCACCGACTTCATCCACGACGTCGCTCCCATCTTCAAGGCCCACTGCGCTAAGTGCCATAGCGGCGCTTCGGCCTCCGCCGGGCTGGACCTCACCAACCTCGCGTCGATCCGCAAGTCGGGCGATATCGCTCCGGGTAAGAGCATCCTGATCCAGCGCCTTCAGGGTCAGGGGGGCGCTCAAATGCCGCTGAATACCGCCCCCCTCACACCGAGCGATATCAAGCTCGTCGCCGACTGGGTCGATGCGGGCGCGGTCGAACTCGGAAAGGGCCGCTCGACCGCGCATTGGGCGTACCTCTCACCGCTGGCGCCGGCGATTCCCCAACTCAAGAGCACGTGGGTTCGAAACCCGATCGACGCCTTCGTCTTGCGCCGCCTCCAATCCGAAAAGCTACAACCGTCTCCGGAGGCCGATCGAACGACCCTGATCCGCCGGCTCTCGCTGGATCTCATCGGGCTGCCGCCAACCGAGCAAGAAGTCGACGCCTTCCTGGCCGACCGCTCGCCAAACGCCTACGAAAAAGTCGTCGACCGGCTCCTCGCGAGCCCGCACTTCGGCGAGCGGATGGCGCTTCCTTGGCTGGACGCCGCCCGGTATGCCGACAGCAACGGCTTTCAGATGGACGGGGACAACTTCCAATATGTGTGGCGCGACTGGGTGGTCACGGCCATCAACGACAACATGCCGTTCGACCGGTTCACCATCGAGCAGCTCGCCGGCGACCTCCTGCCCCATCCGACCCAGGACCAACTCGTCGCCACCGCCTTCAACCGTAACCACATGCTCAACGGCGAGGGCGGCGCGATCCCGGAAGAGCAGCGCTGCGTCTCCCTCTTCGACCGCGTCGATACCACCGCCACGACGTGGCTCGGTGTGACAATGGCGTGCGCCCGGTGCCACGACCACAAGT
>DATGIR010000383.1:0-6911 GCA_035295605.1 Fimbriimonadaceae bacterium
GCGCCGCCCGGAATGTTGCCGCGCCGGCCGCCCTGGCGGCCTTGACCGGGCGCGCCGCCCTGATCGGGAGGTCCCTGCCCGAGTCCTTGCTGGGTCGGTTCCTGGAATGCGAAGGCCGCGAATGCGAAAGAAGCGAGAAGATGAATCATAGGCCTCCGGTCAGAATACACAACCGTCCAATCGGCGCCGGTTGCACTTTCTGAGGTTTCGCACAGAGTCATCCGCACCGAATTCGGGTTCGAAGACGTAGTATCCGAGGCATGGAACCGAACACCG
Organism: Fimbriimonadaceae bacterium; assembly: GCA_035295605.1. GTDB lineage: Bacteria > Armatimonadota > Fimbriimonadia > Fimbriimonadales > Fimbriimonadaceae > DAIDHV01. The sequence continues at coordinate 277 of DATGIR010000383.1, forward strand.
CTTTCGCCACGTTTGGTGCGGGCTGCTTCTGGGGAGTCGAAGAGGCGTTTCGCACCCTTCCCGGTGTTGTCCGCACGTCGGTCGGCTATCTTGGTGGGACGCTGGAAAACCCGACCTACAAAGACGTCTGCACCGACCGAACCGGCCACGCGGAAGTCGTCGAAATCGAGTTCGATCCCGAGAAGGTCGGCTACGGGAGCCTCCTAGATATGTTCTGGTCGATTCACGACCCGACCCAGAAGAATCGGCAGGGACCCGACTTTGGATCGCAGTATCGCTCGGCGGTGTTCTTCCACACGCCCGAGCAAGAGGCGATCGCCACTGCCTCTCGCGCGGCTGCCCAAGCGCGGTTCTCCCGCCCGATCGTCACCGAAATCACTCCGGCTTCGACGTTCTATCCGGCGGAGGAGTACCACCAGCAGTATCTTTTGAAGCGCGGCCTGCCTTCCTGTCACCTCTAAGCTGCCCGCGAGTATGCTCGCGGGGATGTCCGCCCGGCAGTTCCATAACCGTCTCCGTACCCCCCTCCCCAAAGTCGGAATCAGGCCCGCGATCGATGGCCGGTACGGCGGAGTTCGGGAGTCCTTAGAGGGCGTCACCCTGGCGATGGCGCGCGCCACCGCCAAACTGATATCCGAGTCCGTGAGGCATAGCTGCGGATTGCCTGTGGAGTGCGTCGTGCCTGAGCACTGTATCGGCGGCTTTGCCGAGACCGCGGACGTCGAGGCTCAGTTCGCGCGAAGTGGTGTGGGCGTGAGCATCACCGTCACCCCCTGCTGGTGCTACGGCAGCGAGACGATGGACATGGATCCCTTGCGGCCGAAGGCCATTTGGGGGTTCAACGGCACCGATCGCCCGGGCGCCGTGTATCTTGCCGCCGCGCTCGCCGGCCACTCCCAGAAGGGTCTTCCCTGCTTCGGGATTTACGGGCGCGACGTACAGGATTTGGGCGACGAGGCCATCCCCGCCGACGTCAGAGAGCGAATCCTGCGCTTCGCAAAGGGCGCGGTGGCGGTCGCCACGATGCGGAATACCGCCTACCTCGCGATGGGCGGAGTGAGCATGGGCATCGCCGGCTCCATCGTCGATCAAGCCTTCTTTCAGGAGTATCTCGGAATGCGGGTCGAGTCGGTCGACATGTCCGAGTTCCTGGGCCGGATCGACAAGAAGCTCTACGATCAAGCGGAGTACGAACGGGCGCTCAACTGGGTCCGTGCCAACTGCAAGGAGGGCCAGGAGATCAACGCGTCACCCCGATCGCGCGCCCAAAAAGACGCCGATTGGGAGATGTGCGTGAAGATGGCGATCATCGCCCGCGACCTCATGATCGGCAACCCGCGACTGGCCGAGCTTGGATTCGTCGAACAGTCTCGGGGGCGCAACGCGATCGCCGGAGGCTTCCAAGGGCAACGGCAGTGGACCGACTACTACCCGAACGGGGACTTTCTCGAAGCGATCCTCACGAGCTCATTCGACTGGAATGGTGTACGCCAGCCATTCATCGTCGCGACCGAAAACGACTGCTTGAATGGCGCCTCAATGCTCATCGGGCACCTGCTCACCGGGACCGCGCAGCTTTTCAGCGACGTTCGGACGTATTGGAGCCCGGATGCGGTGAAGCGCGTGACGGGCAAGCCTTTGCCCAAGGGAGCCGAGGGCGGATTCCTGCACCTCATCAACTCGGGCCCGAGCGCGCTCGACTGGACCGGGGAGGCGGGAGGCGTCAAGCCGCACTGGGATATTTCCGATGGCGACGCAGCCGCGTGCCTCAAAGCGACGGAGTGGTGCGCCAGCGATCTCGGCTACTTCCCGGGCGGCGGATGGAGCACGGACTATACGACGCGTGGCGGGCTGCCCTGCACGATGTTCCGAATCAATTTGGTTGCCGGCCTCGGCCCCGTCATGCAGATTGCCGAAGGCGAGACCCTCGCCTTGCCCCCCGAGGTGCACGACGTGCTCGATAAGCGAACAAGTCCAACGTGGCCGACAACTTGGTTCGTGCCCCGAACAACCGGTCACGGCCCTTTCCGGGACGTATACACGGTGATGGCCCACTGGGGCGCCAACCACGGCGCGATTGCGCCCGGAAATGTCGGCGCCGATCTGATTTCGCTCGCATCGATGTTGCGGATCCCGGTCGAAATGCACAACCTCGACGAGTCCGATCTCTTCAGGCCGTCAGCTTGGCATCGGTTTGGGGGACTCGATCCGCAGGGCGCCGACTACCGAGCGTGCGCCACCTACGGACCGCTGTACCGCTAGGGCGCCGCGCTTAGGCCGCTTCCGGGGCAGTGCGAGTTACGAGGTTGGACTTTAGCGCCTCGAACTCAGCCTCCAGCCGCTCGGAAAGCGACTCCGTCGCCGAATCCTGGCGCTGGGCGGCCTTCTCTAGCCCCTCGGCGGCCGCACACATTCGCTCCGCGCCTATCGCCGCGCTGGCGCCCTTCAGACTGTGGGCGATGCCTTCGACCGTCGAGAAGTCGCCCGACCGAAGCGCATCGCGCAGCCGGTTGAGCGAGACTTGGCCGTGATCCAGGAAGTTCGCGAACAGCTCGATCTCGAAGTCGAGATCGCCGCAGCTCGACTCGGCAAGCCTCGCCTCGTTGATCAGCTCGAGCCCATCGGCAGGAGAGGCCGCCGGCTCGGGTTGCGCCGGCCGGATCGCATCGCTCCACTTCTGAAGTGCGCGTCGCAGCGTTTCGAGATCGAACGGCTTGGAGATGTAGTCGTCCATGCCTGCTTGCTCGAGGCGTTCGCGATCGCCGGCCATGGCATGAGCCGTCATCGCGATGATCACTTGATGGCGCTCGGTCCCCGACTCGCTCGCTCGAATCGCTTCGGTCGCCTCCACGCCATCCATCAGCGGCATCTGAACATCCATGAACACGACGTCGAACGATTGCGTGGTGAGAGCTTCCACGGCAGCACGCCCATTGTCGACGACCGTTACACGGCAGCCGAGCTTCTCGAGCGCGCGAACCCCGACCTTCTGGTTAACGAGATTGTCCTCGGCCAAGAGGACCGTCAGCCGCTCCATGCCGGTGCGATCAGGCGGGAGAACTTGCCGGTGCATACGCGAGCCTTCCGTCGCCGCGAGGCCATTCCGGACCGCATTGAGCAGCAGGCTCTGCCGGACCGGCTTAAAGAGGTGTGAGACGATGCCGGCTCGTTCCGCTTCGCCGTCGAGAATCGTTTCCGTCGATGAGGAAAGGATGACGGTCTTGAGCTCCTGGTGCGGGAGCTCTTCCGTAACGCGGAGCGCCAAATCGAGGCCCGACATCCCGGGCATTTGCATGTCGCTTACGATCAAGTCGAACGGCCTTTGCCCGCTTGTGCGCAGGAGGTTCAGCGCCTCCTCGGCATCGGCGGCCTGTTCGATCGTGCAGCCCCACGACTGAATCTGCTCGCGGAGAATGAGCCGGTTGCAGGCATTGTCCTCGACGATGAGGATGTGCTTCCCGTCGAGCTCCTTCCGGACCGCGACCTGGGCGTCGGCGCGGCCGCCGGGCACCTTGGCCAGCTCGAACTCGAGCCAGAACGTGCTCCCCTCGCCGACCGTGCTCGTGACCCCGATTTCGCCGCCCATCAGCTCCGTAAGTTGGCGACAAATGGTGAGCCCCAGACCGGTGCCGCCGTATCGGCGGCTGGTCGAGTTGTCCGCCTGATTGAAGCTCTCGAAGATGTGGGGAAGGTCGGCGGCGGCGATGCCAATGCCAGTGTCCACGACCGAAACCCGGAAGCGGACCGACTGCTTGGCCTCCTCGAGGATCGTGGTTCGGATTTCAATCTGGCCCTGCTCCGTGAACTTGACGGCGTTGGCGACGAGATTGGTCATGATCTGTCGCCAACGGGTGGGATCGCCGAGCAAAGTGGCGTCGAGGATCGGCGGAATCGAGCACATGAACTCGATGTTCTTCTCACGAGCCCGAGCGGCAAGGAGGTCGCAAACCTCCTCGAGAACCTCGCGCAGGCTAAACGGGACCTCTTCGATCGCCATCTTCCCCGCCTCCATCTTGCTGAAATCCAGGATGTCGTTGATGACGGTCAAAAGCGCATCCGCCGAGTTCCGGATGGTGTGAGTGAACTCGCGCTGCTCCTCGTTCATCTTGGTTCCGGCGAGCAGGCTCGACATGCCGATGATGCCGTTCATCGGGGTCCGAATCTCGTGGCTCATGTTCGCCAAGAACTGAGACTTGATCTTCGTCGACTCGATCGCCTCGTCGCGAGCGTGTTCAAGCTCGGCGGCCTGCGTGCGAAGCACGTCGGCGGTGGCTTCCAACTCGGCCTGCCGTTCGGCAATGTGCTGGGTGTCCCGCACGGACTGCCGAATCATGTAGATCAGGAAGATGTCGCAGAAAATGACCCAGCCAGCATGCTCGACCCAGCGCCACTGGCTGCCGGCGGCGGAGCCGTAGACCGACGTGGGCGCCAAGAAGCCTCGCACGATGTGGTCGGCGGCCACGATGACGGTGCCGGTGATCAGGACGCGGCAGTCGCGGTAGAAGGCCAGAAAGGCGAGGGAGCCGAAGACGTGGAAGTGAGTCTCGATTCGACCGCCGGATAGGTGGATGAGCAACGCGCCGTCCAGCATCTGGCCGATGGCCACGACATGCCGGGTGAGGACACGGCCCGGCGCCAACACGCACATTGCCAAGGGAAGAGAGATGATCGCCCCGCCCAAGAAGACCGCCGCGAGCACGTGCGGATGAATCGAGGCGCTCGGTCCGGCATAGGTTGTCGGAGAGATAAGACATGCGGCCACGATTCCGCCTATCCACTGCAGCAAAAGTACAAAGCAGAAGGTTCGGTCGGCACGGCAATGAATCTCGTTCATCTGCCGCTTCACGATCTCTTTGGCTCGAACGGAAGCGCCGGGTGGGCACGAAATCGCGCTCATCTTCGCACCTCCGGAGAGCTGAGGGCACAGCCGAACACCGGCGTACTCCGTGTTTTGACCTTCTTGCGGTTGACGATATCGATAATCGCGGCTTCGCCGTCGTTGTCGCCCTCGTGGGCACGAGCTGCCGTGATGCCGCCAGAGAAGACGAGGTTCCCCTGCGGATCGTACAACAGGGCTTGACCGGAAGTCTTGGCGCCGAAGGACGCCGTCTTCGTGCCGTCAGGGTCAGTCTCGACGGCGATTCCGTGCGCGTCGCCGAGTCGCCGCTTCAAAGAAGCGCCTTTGTCCGGATTCAAGCCGGCAAGATCGATGACCGCGGTTACATCGAGACGGCCATCGACGTGCTCGACCAGCCGATGAAGTTCGGCTACGCTTGCGACCGAACACTCGCAAAGCGGGTGGAAGAACACGTACAGGTGGAAACGACGGCCGGCCGAGGTGCTTTCGCCGCTGGCCGAGGATCCCGGAGTAGCCGCGAACAGCTCCAGCCTCGCCGTGCCTAGGGCAACCAGCGAAATCCAGGAGCAAACTAGCAGGATCCACAACCTGCTCTTGCCCCCGTTTAGGTGTGATGGGCGGCTCACATGGGATTTATTGGCCGACTACATCACAAATAGCACATGGTTATTGCGAAAAACCTATTCAAATGCAAAGCCTGTTATTTCAACCAGCATTTCTTGTCGATTGGCGCGGGCGAGGCAGGGTGCCATCGGAGTTCAAGAGCAGAAAGGCGGTCAAGGCACTGCAGGTCGAAGATTGGATCAAGCCGTCCGGATACGTGTTTTCCAACGTATCGTTCTGGGTGTGCCAGATATAGGTGTATGAGACCGGCTTATCGGCCTTGCCCCAGCTGATCGCCGGCACGCCGCCCCCGATGAACGATCCGTGGTCGCTTCCGCCAGTGGGCAGGCGGTCGCCATAGTTGATGTTGATCGGCATCGCTGGGAATGCGGCATTGACCACCCCGGGTAGCGGCTGCAACAACGTCTCGGCGCCCTTGAGCATCGTGAAGCCGGTCTCGGCGTTGGTTCCCTCGTCGTCGTTCAGCACGCCGACGATCTTGCTGAGCTCGTCCTTGTGGGCCTTCACGTAGCCGGCCGAGCCGAGCAACCCCTCCTCCTCGCCCGAGTAGAGGATCACGCGCAGGGTGCGACGATGGGGCACGCGGGTCGCCTTGATGATGCGGGCTGCCTCCAGCGCGATCATCGATCCGGTGCCGTTGTCGGCCGCGCCCTCGCTGCCGGGGCTGTTCCACGAGTCGAAATGGCCGCCGATGACGACGACTTCATCCGCTTTGTCGGTCCCGGGGATCTCGCCGACCACGTTATAGACCGGCTGCGGCTTGCCCGTGAACCGGTTATCTACGTTGAACTCGAGGGTCACCGGCTTCCCCTGCCCCAGGTAGCCGGTAACGGCGTCGAAGTCCTTTCCCCGGAGGCTGATCAACACCTTGTCTGGCAGGTGCTTGGGATCGATGCCCGCATATCGGCCGTGGCTCCAAACGAGGTCCCGACCGGTGCTGTACACGCGGCCGGCGATCCCTGCGGCATCGAGCGCCTTGTCGATGTCGGTCGGCGCGCCGGGGCGCGGGCCGCCCATCGACACCTTGTTCGGCATGAGAATCCACGCCGATCTGAGCTTCTCGCCCATCGCCTTGACTTCTTCAACGCTCTTCGGCTGGATAACGGCCGGTCCCTTCACGGGCCCTTTGGTTCCCGCTGTCCAGTTGTTGGTC
>DATGIR010000384.1:0-4269 GCA_035295605.1 Fimbriimonadaceae bacterium
GGCTCGTCCAAGAGCATGACATCGGGCGAAGCGAGCAGTAGCTTGGCGAGCATGAGCCGGCTCTGCTGGCCGCCGCTGAACGTCTCGACGGCACGGTCGTAATCCTCGCGGCGAAAACCAAGTCCATCCATCACTTGCTCGACGTGATGATCGACGTTGTAGGCGTCGTGATGGCGCAGCAGCTCGTTGAGCCGGTCGTAGCGGGCGGCGAGGGCTTTGCGTTCGCCTGGCTCCGTAGCGCGGGCCAGCGCCTCGGCGGTGTGGATCATGTCGTCGTGCGCGGCGACCAGCTCGTCGAGGGCGGAACGCGCCTCGGCGAAGAGGGTGCGGTTCGGCTCGAATAGCGGCTGCTGGCGCAGCAAGCTGACACGAGCGCCGGCGTGAAGCCGTACCTCGCCGTCGTCGGGCCGGTCCAGTCCAGCGAGGATGCGAAGCAGCGTCGTTTTGCCGGCTCCGTTGGGACCGACCAATCCGACGCGTTCGCCGGCTTGCAGCTCAAAACCGATGTTCTCGAAAAGCGGCCCCTCGTCAAATCCGCGCGAGAGGCGCGAGCAGCTCAACAACAGCATGTGCGTTCGTTCGTACCCGTGGGAATCGAAATCATTCCTTGTGTCGATCATCAAACCACATGGGGCGGGCGCGCCGGAAGAGCAAATCGGCAAGGCGCGGAATTCCGGCACTTGGCTTGGAAATACTGTTACACTCCGCGCACGCAGAGCCGTTGCAGTGTAAAGTTGCCTTGGAAGAATCGGGGGCGGGATTCGTAGTTAGGGAAATTCGTTCTGATGGGTAGAAGCATCGAAGCAAAGAGGAGCTGACCCGTGTTGCCGGCTTATCTTTTCGCGGGCAGCTTAAGAACTTCAGCGCGCTTCCCAGCCCCAGACGCACCGCCGTCTCGTCTCGTACTGCCAGCCGTCGATCTGTATGGCAAATTTACCGAGGCCCGATCCCATTTCAGTTTTACTTGAGGTACACATATGGCGTCATGCCAGACCCGTCCCGTTTCGGCTGCTGTCGCGTTTCCCATGCTTTTTCGCGCTCGCCGAACGTCTCGTTCAGGAACCGGACCACGAGACTGAAAGCCTCCTTGTTGCGGTCTTCGAGGATCTCTGGGAGAGCGGCTTCAATCGCCTTGCCGACCGCCGCCCAAGGGATGCCCTTCTTGACTCTCTCCATGAACGCTGGGTCGCCAGCGACCTTGGCGAACGCAGCCTTGGTGTAGGTTTCCTTTATGTCAACCGGGGTATCCACCGGCTCGCCGTCCTCGGCTCCTGCCCCACCGTCACCTGCCTCGTTGCCGAAAAGGTTCGGTGCGCCCGACACCGTTGAGGGCGTGTGTTCTACAGTGATGGGCGTGGGGACGGCGGCCCGGCTGTCCGATAGGGCCTTGCTGAACTTCGTCTTCAACTCCTCCGCGTAGGTTTTCGCCCTCGGCTTCGTGTAGTCGTGATCTCGGGCCTCATACGCCTGCTCGAAGGACAACACCCGTAGTGGTATAGGGTAGCTCTTGCCGCCCGCGCTACTCCAGAAGACGCCGTGGCCAGGGATCGGCTCGTTGAGTAAGGTGCTGAGGATGTCATCGCTGAAGTGCGCGTTCACCTTTTTCACCGACATCAGGTCGCCTGCCGAGAGCAAGTGGAAAATGAACCAGTTATCGCCTTGGCTCAGGATCTCCTGTGAGATGCTCCCCGGCTGCTGGGTGATCAGCACTGCGCCGAGATCGTACTTCCGTCCTTCCTTCACCCACGCGACGTAGGGGCCTTCGCCTAACCCTCCGCTGCTGCCCAAGACGGACTGGGCTTCCTCGACCACGGCCAGCGTCGGGATCGTCGCGGGATTGGCCTTGGTAAACTCCTCTTGGTTGCGATCGAACACGCGTTGGAGGAGCAGCCCTGATAGGATCAGGGCCGAATTGCCGCGGATCTGGGACACATCGATGACACAGATCTTCCCGGCTTTCAGGGCAGCAATCAGCATATCCATCAACTGACTACTCGGGTCGTGCAACATTTGCACGATCCGGGTCATGTTCGATCGCGCCGCGATGGCCTCAGCCAATTGGTCGGGCATCTTGAGCCGCAGAAGGTCGCCCACCGTTTTCTCGCTAGCGCCGTTCCCGTGGGTGTAGATCAAGTCCACCAACTTGCTCCAGTCACCGCTGTTCATCCCCTTGAGTTTGGCGACGTTCTGTTGGTCCTGTTTCTCCGGGGACAGCCCGATTCCAATCACGTCAGAGGGGCGAAGCTTCCGAATGTCCAGTTTGATGTCGCCTGCGATGAATGAGTCGTAAAAGGGGCTCGGCCCTTCCTTCTTGGTGAAGACTACCACCTTGTCTTCGAGTTCGGGCACGTCGCACAGGCCGGGGCGGTTTTTGTCGTCGGGCCAGAAGTATTCACCATCAGGGTCAAAGATGATCGTCCCGACTGGAACTTTCTTGCCCTTGCGCTTCTCGACGGTCGGCGTGGTCTTGTACAAGTTGCTGAACAGCAACTTCACGAGGTTCGATTTGCCGAAACCGGCGCGGGCGAACACGAAGCTGCGGCGGGAGACGAGGTGTGTCACGTCAAACTTAGCGATGACGGCGGGCGACTTGACCTGCATCCATTCTTCCTTCTTGAGTCGCTTGTCGGTCCCGGCGTAGACGAACTCGCCCAGCGCGAAGTAGCCAACCTCGCCACCATCAACGTTGTGTCCCGCAACCTCTTGCAACACGTCATCGGCGAGGAACGCGACTTTACTGCCGACGTGGGGTAGTCGGCGGTGAGACGCGGCGTACTGGAGTTTCCCGTCCACGAGTCGCAGGACGCCCAACACCCGGATGTTAACCTTATACTTGAGGTACTGCTCGCGCAAATCCTCGGGGATGGGCCGACCATCGGCCACGGCACGGATGCCGTAGTCCTCACCTGCACCGGAGGCGAGTCTGCCCTGAGAGGACATGGACGTAATGCGGCCCAGCACGGCCTCGTCCTCGTGCTCAAGTTGCACGACGAGGAACTGGCCGTGCATGGGCGTGCTCTGGAACTCGTTCTTGTACGGCAGCACGAGGTCCGCATGGAACTCCAGACCGCCTTCGCTGAAACCACGAAAGATACCAACCGTCTTCTCCTTGGGGAACAACTTCATTCGTATCTCCTTGCCGACGCATCGACGTTTAGCATGAACTCGTCGAGCACTGATCCGTCAGGCACGAGTCCACGAACGGCCTTGAACACTTCGTCTTGAAGGATCGTCAGGTCGAAATCCACCACCTGCGCAAACTCGTGGGCCTTCTGCAAGCAGAGCGGGTAGAACGGGACCGGGAACCCATCGATGGCGTCAGCCAGCAGGTAGCCGAAGATCTCTGAGTCCTTGCTCTTGAGGCAACAAAAAAGTCTACGGCCCACATTGGATCACCCTTCGACTTCCCAAACCGAACGAAATACATGTCGCCCGCGACATACTTGGGGCCTCGCCCTCTTCGCCCTCAGATTCCTCCCCCTTGGCATACTCGGGCCAGACGTATGCCTTGGCTTCAAGTTCGCGGGGAATCCTCACGTAGCGGGCTTCACCGGGCGGCATAATCTTCTCGATCGTCACGGCCAGTTGATAGCGGGTGATAACTTTGCTGTGCTTCGCAATCCCCACGAGGTATACCCAGCGGCGATCTTTCTCTCTGATCCGCATGATTGCCGCTTCGAGCTTCTTCCTGAACTCTATGAATAGTTCGCCCCGGAATAGCTTGCTGCGCAAGAGACCGTCGCGGACGATCAAAGTGTCCGTCGCGAACGAGTGGTTGCAGATACGGTCATACAGGACAGCCCATTCGCAGAGGTCGCGGTATACCAACACCCACGACGGCGAAACCTTGTGTGGCTCCTCCCGCGTCTTCTTCCCCTCAGGGATCATGTGGCTGAGGGCGGTCAGCGTGGTGACGCCTAGATCCTTCATCATCCGACCGAGGGCGGTCTTCGGGGAGCCGTCGCTGTTGAATTGGTCCGCGCTCAACTTGTCTGTGTCCGTGGTCGGAGAGATCACGTTGAAGAAAAGTTCCTTGCCGTAGGAATCCACGACGCGGACAAGTTGGACGGTAAATGAGTCGAATACGAGCTTATTGTTACCGCCATCACTGGCGACAAGCGAGACCGAAGTAGTACCGCGCGACTTAATGGTTCGCACGCTCGACACTAACGGACGCACCTCATCACGCAGTTCGTCAAGCAGTCGACGGTCAGCCTCCGTGCATTCACGGATTTTCTTTTGCATCTCGGGCAGCGTCTCGTGGTCGAA
>DATGIR010000385.1:0-8129 GCA_035295605.1 Fimbriimonadaceae bacterium
GAGACCCGCGGCATATTCGACCACTCCCGTTTCGCCCAGATGAAGCGCTCCGCGTACCTCATCAACACCGCCCGCGGCGCCCTCGTGAACGAGACCGACCTACTCCGGGCCCTGGAGACCGGCCACATCGCGGGCGCCGCCATCGACGTGTACGCCGACGAGCCCCTACCCGCGAGCCACCCGCTGCGCCATGCGCCCCGCTGCGTGCTCACGCCCCATAACGCGTTCAACACGGTGGAGTCCGCGGAGACGATGAGCCGGATGTCGGTGGAGAACATCCTCGCCGCCATGCAAGGCGCCCGCCCCCCCGGCCTCTGCAACCCCTAGCGTTTCTCTCCCCCTCGCGTCTCTCCCCCCTCCGGGGGGAGTACCCGCCGCGAAGCGGCGGGGGAGGAGGGCGCACACCACCCGCCATTCTCTCCCCCCATGGAGCGCGGACGTCCTCGTCCGCGTCCGGGTGACTCTCGCGTCTCTCCCCCAACTGGGGGCTCTTCCGGTCTCTCCCCCCACCGGGGGGAGTACCCGTCGCGCCGCGGCGGGGGAGGAGGGCGTACACCGCGACACACCCATAATCACCACGAATGCGCACCAACCCCGTCAAAGCCGCACTAAAAGAAGGCCGACCCCAACTCGGAACCTGGCTCTCCCTCGGCAGCCCCACCGCCGCCCGCTACATGGCCCGAACCGGCTTCCACTGGCTGAACCTGGACATGGAGCACAGCCCGGTCGACTGGGAAACCGCCGGCATGATCTTCGGCGCCATCGCCGACGCCGGCGGCGTGCCCCTCGCCCGCGTCCCCTTCACCAGCCTGGAGAACGTGAAGCGCTGCCTCGACGCCGGCGCCTTCGGCATCATCTTCCCCATGGTCAACTCGGTCGAGGAGGCCGAGCTCGCCGTCGCCGCCTGCAAGTATCCGCCCGCCGGGCAGCGAAGCATCGGCGGCGGCCTCCACGCCCTCAACTTCGCCGGAAGCCCCGCCGACTACTACCGTCAGGCCAACGACGAGATCCTCGTCGTCATCCAGGCCGAGCACGTGCTCGCCGTGGAGCGGGCGGACGCCATCTTCGCCGTCCCCGGCATCGACGCCATGTTCGTCGGCCCCAACGACCTCCTCTCCTCGATGGGCAAAACCCCCGCCATGGAAACCGACGACCCCGCCTTCGTGGACGCCCTCCGCCACCTCAAGGCAACCGCCGAGAAGCACAAAATCGCCCCCGGCCTCCACGTGCTAGACGCCGCCGCCGCCAACCGCCGCAAAGACGAAGGCTGGAAGTTCATCGCCATCGGCAGCGAGCTGGCCTTCATGCTGGCAGGGGCTGGCGGGACGGTCAAGGAGGCGATCGGGGAAGAGAGTGGGGCCGGAGTTGCTAGGTACTAGCGAAGCTCAAATCAATCACCGAAGCGCCCCAACGAGGTTGTTCGTTCGTTGCAGGCTGTGTTACTTTTGGCACCTGCGCGCGGAGCCTGCTATACTGTCTTCCCGCCGGATCCCGGAAATCAAGGACCATGCCAATAACAGAGCACAGGCGGGTGAGTGAACTTTCGCTCGACCTGTCTAATTTCAGAACTGTAAGGCAGCCGACAGAAACGGATGCGTTGCAGGCGATGGTCTCGATCAGCCCGGACCGCTTTTGGGCGCTTGCCGCAAGTCTGCTCGACGACGGCTACTTGCCGACGGAGAACATTCTAGTACTCAAGACCGACCCGACGGCCGGGACCCTGACGGTTAAGGAGGGCAACCGGCGCATCGCAGCGCTCAAGCTGATTCACGGGATACACAAGTCTGACGACCTTGTCATCCCAGAGTCCACCCTCGCCCGGATCAAGTGCACAAACGCTGAGTGGAAGAAGAACAACCAAACTGTCCCATGTACAATCTATCCCCCCGAGGATGCCGCGATCGTGGACAGGATCGTCACCTTGGCGCACGGAAAGGGCGAGAAGGCGGGACGAGACCAATGGAACGCGGTGGCGAGAGCCCGGCACAACCGCGACTTCAACCTCGGTTCGGAACCAGCCCTAGACCAACTCGAGAAATATCTAGCTTCCGGCAAGAATCTCACGGCGCAACAGAAGGAACGATGGGCTGGCGACTACCCGCTCACTGTCCTTGAAGAGGCGATGAAGCGGCTAGCGCTAAGGCTCGGCTCTGCGAACGCGCCGGAGTTAGCTCGAAAGTATCCGGCCATCGACCGTCGCCACGAATATGAAGAGGTCCTAAGAGATATAGGACAGAAGCTTCTAGGCTTCGAGGCCATCCGCAAGCAAGGCGCTGACTTCGCAATCGCGTACGGCATCCCCCAGGTCCGGTCGAGCGCCGCGGGCGCTGCACCAGGGTCGGCGCCAGCTTCCAGCACCGCTAACGCTGACGCCGCACCGGGAAGTGTGACCGGAGGAGACCAAGCCAATCCGAACGCGCCCGCAACGTCAGGAAAGACCAGGCCCGGCACCAGCCAGGCACCAGGGGCCCCCGGGGCGAGAACTGCAGCGCACGCAATAAACGACCCAAGAGCGGTAACCAAGGCGCTTAAGCAGTTCGTACCGAAAGGGAACGGTCGGCAGAAGATGGTGACCCTCCGTGACGAGGCACTCAAATTGAAGCTAAGGGACAACCCCCTCGCCTTCTGCTTCCTCCTTAGGAGCATGTTTGAGATTTCCGCGAAGCTATACGCAGCCGACCATCAGATCCGAGCAACCAAGCCGGATGGCAAAGACAAGACCCTTGCTGACCTGCTTAGGGACAACACAAGACATCTTACCGGCGGGAATAGGTCCTCTCCAATGGGCAAGGTCCTTCACGGGGCCCAAACCGAGCTGGCACGCCCAGACGGGATCCTTTCCGTGACCTCGATGAATCAGCTTGTTCACAGCACGACGTTCTCGGTCCAACCGCAGGACATCAGCACGCTGTTCGGGAACATCTATCCGCTGCTCGAGGCAATGAACTGATGCCGATAGCCGAACCGGGCGGCCCTGCCGCGGGCCGGCGGTGGCCCTGCTAGTGGCGCGGTACCCCTCCCCGTTGCGCTACCCGGGGGGCAAGCAAAGACTCTCGCCCTTCTTGCGTGAAATCCTCCGGGCCAACGGCCTGGAAGGCCGCGAATACGCCGAACCATTCGCAGGCGGTGCCGGCGTAGCAATCGATCTGCTGCTCGGCGGCGACGCTAGCCGGGTCCACCTAAACGATTCGAGCTTCCCAATCTACGCTTTTTGGCATTCAGTCCTACTGCACTCCGACGAATTCTGTAACCGCATTCGAGCCGCCTCCCTGACCGTCCAGGAGTGGCAGAAGCAGAGGGATATCCTCCGGCACCCAGGCGCACACTGCCCGGTCGACGTGGGATTTAGCGCCTTCTACTTAAACCGTTGCAATAGGTCTGGCGTCCTGAGCGGCGGGCTAATCGGCGGCCTGAAGCAAACAGGCGCTTGGAGAATGGACGCTAGGTTCCCACGCAACGAGTTGATCCGGCGGGTCGAGCTCATCGCTCAAGAGGCCCATCGCATTTCAATAACCAACCTGGATGCAGAAGAATTCCTATCAACGAGCAGCCGTCGCTTTCCGGCCGACACACTTATCTATTGCGACCCTCCTTACTATGATAAATCAAACCGCCTCTACCTCGACAGGTACGCAAGAGGCGACCACGCCAGACTCGCCTGTTTCATCACGGAATTGCCCAATAACTGGGTTGTCTCGTACGACGCAGCGCCCGCAATTCTAGACCTCTATGCAGGGAATGATTTATTCACTTACAGCCTCCAATATAACGCTTCAACCGTTCGAAAGGGAACAGAGGTCTTTGTATTTAGCCGGTCTCTGGTACTGCCGTCTAGTTCTTCGTTGGAATTCATAGATCTTCCTCTCCGAAAGCTCCTCGCCGCTACTTCATCAAGCACTTCAAGTAATAAGGAAGATAGCGTACGAGTGGGCGCCTGTTGGCCATAATCCTCCTTAGGAGAGGCGGCGATTGGCCCTCCACGCGGACATATCAACGTCGCGGAGCTGCTATTAGGATTTCGATCAATCGGGGATCAGGCCGACCGCCCCGGGTACCCTCCGTGCTCCTAATCCTCTACGCATCGGCCCATGGCCGCAGCGAAAGTTCCGTTGGCACCCAGCCATGCTAGTATTCGGGAATGGCGCGCCAACCTGTGAGCTTGGACCTGCTGAGAGGGGATGACCTCCAGATTCAGCCTGGCAGGCTCATCCTCGACCCCGGGAACTTGCGGTTCCATGATCTCGGCAGCGCCGTGAAGAATACGCGGATCGAGCATTATGCGGAGCCCTCGACGCAACGACACTTGCGTGAACTACTTTCTGATCCTCGCTACAAGTTGGAGAGCCTCGTCAAGTCGATCCGAACAAACGGTTTCCTGGAGCACGAACGGCTCATCGTGGCACCGTTCGACGGGCATCACTACCTCGTGCTAGAGGGGAATCGCCGCCTGGCCGCCGTCCTAAGGGTGCTCGAGGAGGGCCCGGGCCTCTTCGACGCCCCTGTCGCGCCTACACTGCTCGCCTTACCCTGCTTCGTCCTTCGCGGGCCAGCGATCGGCACTTCCGAGAGACAACTTGACCAGTTTCGGCGAGAGGCCGACATTTACATCGGCCTAAGGCACTTGATGGGCGCTCGATCGTGGCAGCCCGCGAGCCGCTACGAGTTCCAAAAGCGTTTGCTTGATGAAGGTTGGACACCGGAGGAGGTTGCCGACAAGTTCGGGCGAGATCGGGCTGAAGTCGTTCGCGACCTTAGAGCACAGATCCTGTATCGACACTTCCTGAAGTGGGAAGAGGACACTGGAAGTGAGCATTCGTTAACGTACAACGCATTCGCAGAAGCGGCCCGGTCACCCGACGTCGGGCGCTGGCTCGGCTGGACGGACCGAGGGTTCAAATTCAAGGAAGCACATCGGCTCCCCCTGTTTTTCCGTTACTTGAAGGAACGGATTTCGGCGACTGGGTCTGACGAGGAAGATGGAGAGGGCTCAAGGAGTGCTGAGGGGGCGGTGCGCAGGTTGCGAGACCTGCTGAAGTTGAAAGATATTGACGTCACCGATTCCCTCGAGCTCGGCGACTTCAATCGCGCGGAGCTCCTTTACGAAGAGAGGAAGAACGGCAAACTGCAGCAGCGCGTTCAACAGTTCTCCAAAGCCTTGCGGTCCGCACCGATCTCGGACCTAGAAAGCAATCCAGGAGGCCTGGAGGCCGCCCTCCAAGAACTGAAGGTTCAGATCGAGCGCGTACTGCGGCTGATCACGAAGGAGTAGCGCTGTTGGCCGTCTCAAAGGCAGATGTAAGGAGCGCCCTGGATCGCATCCCTCTCGCTATGCCCTCGATTAAGGTCGACGAATGGATGCGCACTACACTCGGGATCCCCCTGGGATATTTCGCGCCAGTGCACTCGGACGTCCGGTTCGTGCGAGCCGAAGTTACGTTGTATCAGCGGCAGACTTTCTTCGGCCGATGCACCGTCCCGTGGTTCGTCACCTACTCGGACACAGCCGACCCCGGCGATGCACGAATTTGCGGCACCGCTTGGTTCGCTTGCCAATGCGGGAATTCAACCCTGGCGAAACGAATACCGCTTTGCCGGCGGCTTGAAGCGGCAATCAGGGCGCTAAGAGCAAGAGAGTTCGAGGTGCTCGTTTCGAGGCTGGTTGAGGCAGCGCACGGGGAAGCGAGCGTCACGCCCTCGAGTCGCGACGCAGGCAGAGATGTGCTCGGGGTGAACACAAAGTCGGGAGACCTTGTGTTAGAGAAACTCAAGCTCGGCCTAGGCGGGCGGGACCCCATCCCTTGGCTAATAACGGCTAGCTGCAAGCATACGATAGGTGGGGGGACCTTAAGCTCGAGAGCTGTCCCCCCCGCTTTCATACGCGAGCTCGTTGGGACGTGGGCTATAGAGCGATGGACCGAGTTCGCCACCCCCCGCCCGCGCTATTTGGCCTCCCCAGTTACGGCACTGTTTGCGACTACCCGCCGCCTCGCCGAGGATAGTTGGATCCTGTGCGGTAAGTGCGGCGTGGAGGTAATGTCGTTGCCGGACGTTGTCCTGGCATTGTGCAGATACGCCCCCGACGGAATTATCGTGAGTGATCGCCTCTTCTCGAGCGCCAATTTTAAAACCTGGGTCGCCGGCTAACCCGGTCACCAGTGGCCGCTGTCCAGGGGACCCGCAAAAAGCATCCCTCCTTCACGGGTCCCATGCAAGGGGCCGATACGCCAAAAGCGCGGCCGCCGGCAACGCGTTATTTCAGGCTTGCTCTAGCTAGGCCGAACGTGATTCTTGCACACAGCTTCTCGGTCAAGGCAGCCCTCCCAACGGAGTCAATGGTGTAATCGTAGCAGTTCAAAGTTACGATGTCGAATGGAAGAGCGCTATCCTCATTCTTTCCCGGTTTCTGTCGGATGGCTACGATCGGCTTTCTAAGGGCTAGTGCGTACCCAGCTTCGAGCCCAACATTAAACTTTGCTTTGTCGATATCGACCACCACGACCGCCGCAGAATTCAGACTGGCGAATATACGCTCGTCGATTCTCTCATTGTGCTCAACTGCCCATACCGGCTCGAGTTTGACCCCGATGGCCCGTAGCACGTCTTTGCTCACCTCATTGAAGAAGCCGTCCATTGAAGGGTCCCAACGTCGAACGAGGAAAGCGTCCCTCGCACCCGCCTGTTTACCATGTTCGATCCTGACAATTTCCCCATAGCCCTTTGCGGACAGGACCGCATTATTCGAATTGGGAGGAAATGACAGCCACCCTCGCTCGAGCAACGACTTGAACGCGAAAAACTCCTCCTCCAGGTTACAGCCATAGGCCATCCCCCGCGCACTTGGAATCGACCCTCCGGCGAGTTCCATGTAGATCCCTTCAGCACCGGGTGTGACGCCCGTGTGATAAGAATGTGGCAACTGGAGGGGCTTGCGACCTTGCCTCCATTCGTTCCGCACATTAACGAGCGTCTCCCCAACCTTTTGGTCGAAGGATAGCGAGACAGATTCGAGCATTAGCTGCTCAAGTGAAACCGGCGTCGTTCGATCCCAATTTGGGCGTTGCAGGCGTTCCTCAACATCCGGCAACTCACTACCCCGACAAAGCACAAGGTGACCCGGGGGGTCGTCAGCCCGATATTTTCGCCAAAGCACGGATCTGAGGAGGTCGAGTGCTGCAGAGAGCTGAGCCTCCTCGTACCCGCCGGCCCGCAGGAACGCGTTCGGAGAAACATACAGGACCTGCAGAACTGCGTCCGTCACGTAAAGATCAGCGATGCCCCACTCCCGGTGATCGTAATAACCTGACCATGGGTCACCCGGCGTGGGTTGGAAAGGGGTAACAGAGGGAAAAACCGGCGAGTGGTCCGATTTGAGGGGCTGCACATTCAAATGATGTCACGGCGCTTGGAGTACATTCCCGCGCGGACGGGCCAGGCCATGAACGATGGGCGAGGGCACGGTAGCCGCAGGTGGGCGCCCGTCCGTTAAGGATAACTACACGCCAGCACTCGCCCATATTCCACAATCGTCCGGCAACCAGCGTGAATCGGTTCTACTACTCCCGTTCCTTACGTGGATTCCTTGCTGACTCGCCCTCGACGATTCTCGGTGAACTTGCAAACGCCAGCACGTTCGACACCCTCCGCACGCAGAGCGATGCCTGGGCCACCCAAATCCAGATCCTCCAAGACGCTCTCCGCGACAGAGACGGACAAATCGTCTTCGAGTTCTCCGTCCCCCGCATGGGCTCCCGAATCGACGTCGTCCTCATCATCGCCAACGTCGTCTTCGTCATCGAGTTCAAGGTCGGCGCCGAAACCCACGACGCGAGCGCCATCGACCAGGTCTACGACTACGCCCTCGACCTCCACTATTTCCACGAGCCGAGCCACGACTGCGCTCTCGCCCCGATCCTGTTCGCAACCGGCGCCCCGACGACTAGCCAACCGGCCCCGAAAAGGGCCGGACGAAGCCTTATTCCTCCCGTCAAAGCGGGCGCCGGCGAGCTCGGCCGGGTTCTCGACGAGCTCCTAAGCGACTGCGACAAACCGAACATCGACCCCGAGGCCTGGATCGCCGGCCGGTACAACCCGACCCCCACCATCGTCGAAGCCGCCCGCGCCCTCTACCG
>DATGIR010000386.1:0-2868 GCA_035295605.1 Fimbriimonadaceae bacterium
CGGAGCGGCTCACCGCGCTGGCGGAGGAGCTCATACTTCCGCTCGAGGGCGATCGCGTGGTCCATGGCAACGTCAGCTTTACGCCCCAGTATCTCGAGCGTGGGCTGTCCTTGGCTGCAGCGCACGGCGCCGGTCTCCTGCTTATGCACAGCCACCCGCGCGGTCTCGGCTGACGTTCGTATCGCCCGCCGTGCCCTGACGATCGCGCGCCTCGCGCAAACCATTTCGGAGCGGAAGGTCAAGGTCGGGCTGCGCCGGGTTTTGTTTACTCAAGCACGACGCCTTCAGTGGCTCTCAGGGCAGCAGTTCCAGTTGCACGGTGGAGAAGCCAGCATCGAGGTCGGGGTTGAAGAAGCTGACCCGCCTGGGTCCGACAACACCGACTAGGTTATGTCGTCAGACCCAAGCACCCGGGCGCGTCGCCTGGCCAGCCTCAACCCGGCGACTATCCGAAGTCGCTTAGCCATCGGGGTTGCGGCCGAGCCGGCCATCTCGGCACCCGGCGGGCGAGATATTAGAGGTACCTCGCAAATGCGGAGCGGCTCGCATCCTCAAGTGCGAGGCGACATTCCGTTTCACGACGTAAGCTCCACCTCGCAGGTGGGGGGCGAGGCCGTCCGCATTTGCTGGGTTGACCGCCACTTTCGACGGCCCCCACGGCGCAGGTGCGCCGTTTGGTCCCGCAACCAGCTCCGTGCCTCGGAGACACTTCCGACCCCATCGCGGTTCATCCATCGCACCGCGCGCCGCCAGTCGTTGGTCGCCGGCTGCTCATCCGGGCTTCCGAGAAGGGTGGGGAGCCACGTCAACGCGTAAAGCGAGGGTGCGCCGCCGCCTGCGATCCGCAGGCCTTGCCGGGTTTTGATGACAAGGCCGGCAACAAACAGCTCCTCGAACCCCCGCGAGATGTCGTCGCCTGTGACACCAAATCTCGCCAACTGGAGGTAGGGCGCGTGGAGCCTCCCGTTCTCGCAGCCCGCGTGGCTCATATTCTCGCACATGAGGAAGTCGAGTATCCGGCGCGCATGGATGCCCAGCGCCTGGTAGGCGATCGAGGCAAGCATGTTGTGGGTGATCCACACCCAGGCTTCGCCTTCCGGCGGGCGGCCGGTCAGGCGATGCCCACCGCGGCGCGGGAGTCGGGTCACGCGGATACCTTGGACTCGATCCAGGCGTCGACAGAGCGTTCAAGCCAGGCGACGCGGTTCGGTGAAATCTGGATCGGTGCGGGGAAGGCGCCGCGCCGCGTCAAACGCCAAAGCGTCGTGCGCGACAGGGACGTGCGTCCGATAACGGCCGAGACGGACAGGAGGCGGTTGGACGAGCTGGGATCACCCATCGGGTACTCCGTTGGAGGTTGCTGGAACACCAACGGGGACCTGAAAGACGGCGCGGGAGCGATCACTCGCAAGGTTGGATGCGAGGGCGAAACGTTCGATCGCACGCCCGACGATGCTGCGGTTCACAGATTCTTCCTTATGTCAGCGTCGGTGTGGCCCTTTCGGGCCCTGCTTGAGAAGATCGAGGGGGCGCGGAAAGCCCTCGGCGGGCCGCGTCCGAACCGCTGGGGTCCGGACGGCCGCCGGTGGCGGTCTGTCGCCTACTTCGAGATCACAGGGGCACCGCGCCGGACGGTCACCTTCGCGGACTCCAAGCTCCTGACCAGAAGGCAAGCCCCCGTCGGGCGCAGGCCGCGCGGGCTGCCGAGGAGCACGTAAGAGCCCGACTTAACGAGCCGCCCGCGCCACTCCTTCGGGGCGGCCACCTCGCGACGCCACGGCTTGAACCAAATGTCGCCGGGGCCTGCATTTTCGACGGCGATAAAGTCCGACTCGAGGTGGTGAGCGTCCCCCACAAGGTGGTTGTCGGGCAGAGCCCAGGAGATGGTCAGACCAGCAACCGAGCCGATCTCCGTCTCAGAACTCTGGTGCAGCCAAGGAAAGGGCCGGCCGCAAAGTACGAGCGTAGCCAAGTTATTGGTATCGGAAGAAGAAGTACTGTCACCCATCAGGGTCTCCCTTGTTGAGGCCGTCTGTGGCCCCAACAGGGAGACCGATCCCGCCGGCGAGCGACGAGTCGAGGGCTGAGCCGGCCAGGGCGACATTGCAGAGAAAACCCGAGTAGCGCATTTGCAGCTCCTCACGACTCAACGAATCCGTCCGCGGCATCCTGCATAACTTTCTCGGTCACACAATGTTCTTGTTCCGTTCTGGGCTATCGCCCGGTTGGGATAAAGAAACCAGCCGGATGAGCCCCACTTTGGGCACCAAGCCTGCCGCCAGTGTACGATCGCAGGACTGGCCTCCCGTACCCCGGGATCAGCTGAAGTCCATGCGCGCGGGCGCTCGCACGCCACTGCGGCGGTCCGCCGGGACAAATCAATCCGCAGGGTTCGGCGGGACAGGCGGGACTTCAGCGGGCCGACGAGCTTGGGAGCGTGCGGGCCTTGGCTGCCGCGCTGGGCGTAACGATCCGATGCTAGGTGGAATGCCCAAAAGCCAACCGCTCTTTCCGAAGATGGCAGGCCGCTCCGCAACCTCGTAGACCAACGAGCGAACGCACAGCGGTCAAACTGGACAGGCGACACCGCCCGACGATCACCATGAGTACCTGAACGGTCCGGCCGGACCGGCGCTCACGCGGCGGGCGAAGGACACGCGTGGCCCCGCTATCGGCTTCAGGACCTTGAGCTGTTCAAGCGGGAGAAAAGGGCCTGACGGAGCAGCCAAGCGTCGCGCTCCATCCCACGCTTGCCCCGTGCTGGACACCCCTTCCTTGACCGGCAATGCTCACAAGATGGCCGAGCCAGTCACAATCGGCATCCTTCTAGGGGCCGTCGGAAGGTTCACTTGGGACAAGCTCAAGGAT
>DATGIR010000387.1:0-5257 GCA_035295605.1 Fimbriimonadaceae bacterium
CCATCGAAGAGTGGGCCGCTCGTTCGTAGGTTTTCCGGCTTGTTGCAGAACCAGAGGACCGGTTCATGCCCAATGCTCGAGCCGGTGTTTCGCACGGTGACGGTCACGTCGCCCTGCCGTTGAATCCGATCCGGTGCCGTGGCCAGCACGTTCACGTGGAAGGTCGCCTTTTGTCCGCCGAAGAGGGGCTGAGTCGCGGGTGCCTCGAACGATAGGTCGAGGTCCGACGCGCCGATTGTGTGGCAGCGAATCGCGGCGTCGACGGCACTCGCCACCGTCTCGGGGAGGGCGGGCTGGCCGCACACTTCGGTCTCGACGTGCTGGGGAAACGTAGCCGCGAACCGCGTCGGCTGCTGATGGGAGCCACCAAGGAGGGTGCAAAGCAAAAGGAGGGGGCGAACAAGCATCGCTCGCCCTAAAGGTTACCGCTGCCGAGTCTTCGCGAACGGATCGGGGAAGGCTCTGGCGGCCGACCGAACGGAGGACTGCTTGTTGAGGGCCACCCGTTCCCATCTGAAATCGTTCAGCCAGTAGATGCCGGCTGTCCTGGCCGGCGCCAACTCCCTGGGTTCAAAGTTTCCGTGAAATGGATCGATGAACGTTGGATCCGCCACGACTGCGTCCGGTTCTTGCGCGGGCGCTTTCGTCGGACTTCCATAGTGCCAGTAAAGGTTGTTGCGCATCTCGAAGCCGGTGCCCGACCAATTCCCCCCAAGCGGGGCGCCCGTCTTCCACGCGATGACGTTGTGCTGAAACGTGAACGACCGGTGATTTTCCGCCCGAGTTCGCATCACCTCGAACTCGCCGTTTAGCGCGAAAATGTTGTTCCGAACGAGATTATCCTTCCCGTAGTGTTGATGGAATCCAGCGATACTGCAGCGGTAGACGAGGTTCTTCTCGATCAGTTCGTTGGCTGAACCCTCGTCCGGATAGATCCCCCAGCCACCGTACGCGTAGCAGTTGACGTCGTGAATACGATTCCCGCGGAGCACGGTTCCGGTTTGATCGCCCAGCGTGTAGATGCCACCCATGTCGCTCAGAACGTTCTGCCCGATATCATAAATGATGTTTGACTCGATAGCGTTCCGGCCGGACCGGGCCGCACCGTACCCCCACGTCCAACCCACACTGATGCCGGTGTAGTAGAAATCGCGGATCTCGCAACCGGTCACGGCGTTGTCCGACGAATCCCCGATCCAGACCCCGACGCCGGCGGGATGAAGCCGTCCCCCGGAGATGAGAAGGCAACCTGCAACGACGCACTTCTCCGTGTGCGCTTCGCTCGGAGTAGTGCCGATCATGACGCCGACGGCGCCAAGGTCCCGCAGGGTTGATCCAGATATTCGGCAGTAGCTGCAGCCGCCTCCAAACCGCACTCCGTATCCGCCAGTCCCGGATATCGCGCACCCATAGAGACGCACGTTGGCGCAGTTGGAAAACTCCAAAGCCGCTCCTGTGTCTATGTCCGCCTGCGGAAAGTCATGCCCGGTGGGGGGCGTAACCCAATTGGTGTGCTCGAATCGGATGCCGGACAGGATGGTAAGCGATAGGCCACTGCCAGTAACGAGGCCCGGGGCGATCGGCGCTTCCACGTCGGCGTCCTTCGGCCCCTCGCCTCGCTCCGGAACATAGGTCAGCTCGCCGGTTGGCCGGTCGAGATACCAATCGCCCGGCCGGCCGAGCGCCTCTTTCACGTTCTCCACAATAAAGTGGTTACCCTTCGGGAATGCCGACCAGTCGGCGTTGGCAGCGCTGTGCCCGGCCATGGTGACGGTCCGCGTCGACGGATCTACGCTTGCGATGCGTAGCCGCCCCATGGACCAGTTGTGAACCGCGAGGATCTCGACGTCGCCAAGGTTCTGCCACTCTGGACGGATGTCACCAGCGGCGTAGACGAATCGGTTATAACCCTTCCCCGTCACGTCCAGGGTTGGTGGCGCTGCGGCGGCGATCGTCGCATATCCGTCTCCGGTCGAGCGCGCGCGATATCGCCGCTCCCCGTTCACCCAGAGTTGGATGAAATTCCACTTGCCAGACGCCACCTCAGGAAGCGTTGTGTGCCACCACCCCTTCTGGTCGACCTTCCACCCGGTGATGCGGCGGGCGCCGTCGAACGTGACTTTGTTTGGCGCTTCCGCCGTGATTTGGCCGTGAAAACCCGGTTCCAGCGTTATCGGCCGTTCGACCCGATACCGGCCGGCCTCGACCACAACGTCCGACGTCGGAACCTTCATCGCACAGCGTTGCGCACAGTCCAAGCTCGCCACCGGACCATCGGTCCGGGCATGGTTGGGTCTACGCAACCGGCCGCTCCAGCTATCTTCGCCATCGGTCGCCACGTAGATAGAGGGGATGCCGGGAGCGAGAGCAATCGCCGCGAGAAGCCACATGCTGCTAGGTTACAACGCCGCCGATGCCCGAACCCCCCGCCGGTAAACTCAAACCATGTCATCCGTAGCCGCCCGCAACCTCATCGACGGCGCTTGGTCCACGACCCCGCAAACGTTCGAAAGCCTCAACCCCGCCGACTCCAAGGAGACCGTTGGCACCGCCCCCCTCAGCGGCGCCAAAGAGGTGAACGACGCCGTAGCCGCCGCGAAGAAGGCGTTTCACTCTTGGCGCGAGCTGAGTTGGGTCAAGCGGGCCGAGTACGTCGACGCCTTTGCCCAGCTCATCAAGCGGGACACCGAGGAACTGACCCGCCTCGTGACGCGCGAGTGCGGCAAGCCGCTCAACGAGGGGCGAGCCGACGTCGTCGAAGCGCTCCACATGGCGCAGTACATCGCGGGCATGGGGCGCATGCCGAACGGCCTCACCGTCAGTTCGGAGGTTGCCGCGAAGGACGCGTTCATCCTCAAGAAGCCCAAGGGCGTCGTCGCGTGCATCACGCCTTGGAACTTCCCGGTCGCGATCCCGCTATGGGTGGTTCTTCCCTCCGTCCTCGCCGGTAACACCGTTGTCTTCAAGCCGAGTGAAGAAACCCCGATTTGCGGTCATCGCCTTGCCGAGCTCTTTCATGAGTCAGGCTTCCCCGCCGGCGTCATCAACGTGCTTCACGGCACCGGCGAGGATTGCGGTGATCCCCTCGTCAAGCACAAGGACGTCGCGGCCATCCTGTTCACCGGAAGCCGTGCGGTCGGCAAGTACATCCAGCGCACCGCGGCCGCCGACCTCTACAAGTTCGCCGCGACAGAAATGGGCGGTAAGAACGCGACGATCGTTCTCGCCGACGCCGATCTCGACATCGCCGTCAATGCCGCGATCCTCGGCAGCTTCAAAACGTCCGGGCAGCGCTGCGTCAGTAGCGGACGGCTCATCGTCGACCGCAAGATCGAACGCGAGTTCACCAAGCGGTATCTCGAGAAAGTTGCCCGCGTCCGGGTCGGAAATGGCCTTAAGGACGACGTATTCATGGGTCCCCTGATCAATCAGGAGGGCGTCGAGAAGTGGAAGCACCACCGCGTCAAGGCGATCGAGGAGGGCGGCGAGGTCCTCGTCGACGGCCAGGAGCTAACCGATGCACCCCACGCCTGCGGCAATTTCGTCACCCCCTTCGTCTACCGGTTCGAGAAGTACAAGAAGAACACCTTCTGCCTGCGCGAGGAGGCGTTCAGCCCGCACGTGGCGATCATTGGTGTGGACGGGATGGAAGAGGCCGTCGAGGTGTACAACGACACCGACTACGGGCTTGCGATGGCCGTGATCACCGAGGATTACCGCAAGTGGCGATGGGTGCGCGATCATGCCGAATATGGCCTCGGTTACGTCAATTTGCCCAGCATCGGTGCCGAGGTCCATCTTCCGTTCGGCGGTGTGAAAGCCAGCGGCAACGGCCACCCGGGCGCGGAAGGGATCATCGACTCCGTCACCCACCGGGTCGCGTTCACCGTGAACCACGCCCACGAAATCGTGATGGCGCAGGGCCTCTCGGCCTCCGTTTAGTGGAGCTTCGATGTCGAGGGCTGCTGTTCGATCTGGACGGCACCCTCATCGACTCGTTGCACGCAGTCGACCGGGCTTGGAGCACTTGGGCCCTTAGGCATCGGCTCGATCCCGCCGACGTCCTTCCGCTCATCCACGGACGCCGCTCGATCGAATCCATCCGCGCCATCCTCCCGGAGATCGATGCAGAGGCGGAGGACCTCGTGCTTCGCCAGATCGAGTCCACCGACATCCATGGTGTCAAGGCGCTTCCCGGTGCTCCCGAGTTGCTAAGAAGCCTCCCGCCTGACCGCTGGGGCGTGGTGACCTCCGGAACAAGCGATGTCGCCCTCGCCAGGCTCGGCGCCACCGGCATTCCGGTTCCGCGGGCTTGTGTGTTCGGCGAAGACGTCCGCTATGGCAAACCCCACCCCGAGCCCTACCTGCGCGGCGCGAGCCTCCTCGGCTTGGATCCGGCCGATCTTGTGGCTTTCGAGGACACGTCCGCCGGCCTCCAGTCGATCGTGTCGGCCGGCATCAGGGCAGTTGCCGTGAGCTTTCCCTACGACCCGGTCATCTACGACTACCGGCACCTCTCCGTGCGAATCGACGGCGACGCTCTTATGTTAAGCATTCAAACTGGCTAAGGCTTCTGTCCCTAGGCCCGGCGAGCCTGCGTATAATATCGGAGCATCGAGCACTTTGCAGTCTAATCGCGTCGCGCCGTCTCACGGTTTTGATTAAGATCCTGGCTTCGCAGAATGGTTTCGGTACGGCCCGTGACTTACGTGCGGGCAAGGAAATTGAATGGCAATCAAAACGCTCTATGTGGGCAACATTCCCTACTCCACAACGGAGGAGGATCTTATCCAGGCGTTCAGCGCCTACGGCGGCAAGAATCCCCGAATCATCGAGGGGCGCGGCTTCGCGTTCATCGACATCTCCGCCGATCACCTCGATTCGGCCATTGCCGACAAGAACAACGCCGAGATGGGCGGTCGCAACCTTCGGGTGAACGAAGCTCGGCCCCGCGGTGAAGGCGGCGGTGGTGGTGGCGGCGGCTACGGTGGCGGCGGCGGAGGCGGCGGCCGCGGTGGCGGCGGCTACGGTGGTGGCGGCGGCGGTGGCCGTGACCGTGGCGGCTACGGCGGCGGCGGGGGTGGTCGCGGCGGCGGCGGCGGAGGCCGCGGACGCTACTGAGACAACTCTAGCTGAGGGCGGCGCGAGCCGCCCTTTTTTTGTGTCTGGGAGAGGGCTACCCTTCCCAGACCGCGAGGGGTAGCTCATGGGCGACCGATACCAGGTCATGCCGGGGTACCACCCGCACCGTGTAACC
>DATGIR010000388.1:0-8123 GCA_035295605.1 Fimbriimonadaceae bacterium
CAGGGATACCGACTTCGAAACCGGAAGCTAGCGGCATGAGCACCGTCGCCGCTTCGATGGCGGGGCCCTCTCGCTCCTGGCCGGCCCGAACCCTGAGCATTCAACCCCTGGTTCTCACCCTTGCCGCGTTCTTTCTGCCGATGAAGGCACTGGCGATGTCTGCCGGTGGACAGAGCGTGTATCTTCCCTACCTCGCGCTGCTTCCCCTCACCGCCGTCGCGATTCGACCGCTCGCCGGGATCTTCGCTCGCTTCTTCGGCGGCGCGACTTTGACGGTGCTCGGGCTCAGCGTGTTCTATTACTGGCAATCCAACTTCGACGCCGGCGTTTTCGTCTTTGCCGCGAAGGTGGTGGTCACGCTGGCGATGGCATCTCTGTACATCCACCTCCTCAGGCAGGACGAGCGTGCCGTCATGCGCTACCTCTTTGCAGGAATCGCGATTTCCATCGTCTATATGGTCTATCAGGGCATCTCCGCCCTGCTTTTCGGCGCGAACTTGCCCCTGACGAGCATTACGGCTCTCGATATCGGCCGTGGCATCGGCCAACGGTTCGGGTTTGTGCGGGTAACGGGATTCACCGAGGAACCGAGCTATATCGCGGTGATTTTGGTCGGCTCCGCTCTCATGCTCTACACGTACGCCAAGCGCAGCGGAGAGAGCCAGCGCTGGCGTATCGCGGTCATCGTCGCCGGCCTACTGCTATGCACCTCGAACAACCTGTTTGCGACACTTCCCTTGCTGGCGGTGTTCAGCCTCTTCTTCTATCTGCGAGTTCCGTTCCTGTTCTTCGTGGTCTTCTACCTGGGGAACCTGTTCGTCGCCCCGAGATTGCTCAACCTGGACGAATCGTTCTTTGCGCGTTTTTCTAGCTATAGCCAGTTCATGGCGCTGCCGCAGAGTCGATGGTGGTTTGGCATCGGCTTCAACCGGTACGCCACGCTTGAGACAGCCCAGTACATCAGCCCCGAGGGTTTGCCTGGGTTGGTGGTCAGCTCGATCGCATCCCTTTGGGGTGGGATTCTCCTCGAGGGTGGAATCGTCTTTACGACCCTCTTTTGCACCTACATCAGCCGCGTCTGTACTCAGGCCAGGAGCGCGGCGGGATACTCGCTGGTTGCGATTCTCATCATGCTCGCGAACTACTACAGCCCGTGGTGGCCCATCGTATCACTGGCGATCGCCTACGCCATCGTCTCAAGGGAGCCGTTTCGCATCCGGGAATCCAATATGGAGGCACAAGCCACTTGAGCTTTTGGACCACGCTCGGCGCCGATCTTCGCCGCCATTACGAGTTGGAGGTTTCGAAACAGGCTCAACCTGGGCTGATGTGGCGACTCCGGCGTCTCTCGCATCCTCGCTTCATACCGGTTCTACTGGCGCGGCTCGCGTATTCGTCACATAGGTGGCATTTGAGCCCACTCGCAAAGCTGTACGCGCTGACGAACTACGTGCTTTTCGGGATCGAAATCGCCCAACGATGTGAGATCGGACCCGGACTCTATTTTCCCCATACGGTTGGCACCGTCATCGGAGCCAAGCGGATCGGGCGGAACGCGATCATCTACCATGGTGTAACCTTGGGCGCGAAGGAGCTGGATCTCGAGTACAAGGAATCCAGCCGTCCAAGCCTTGGGGATGACGTCACCATCGCTTCCGGAGCGAAGGTGATTGGCGGCGTGAAGATCGGGGACGGCGCTACGGTGGCGGCAAATGCCGTAGTGACGAAGGACGTGGAGGCAGGAGCATTGGTGGGAGGGATCCCGGCACACCCGATCAAGACGGTTCACGACGCATGAGCTGCCCGGACCTGTCAGTTGTCGTTGCGAGCTACAACACTCGCGACCTGCTCCGAAACTGTCTTCGCACCGTTTTCGACACCACAGCGGGTATCGAACTCGAGGTCATCGTCGTAGACGATTGCTCCCCGGACGATAGCTGTGCGATGGTGGAAGCGGAGTTTCCCAACGTTCGCCTGATCCGCAATCCGGAGAACGTCCGATATGCAAAGACCAACAATGCCGGCTTGCGTGCCGCGCAGGGCCGGTACGGTCTCCTCCTCAACAGCGACACCGAGGTTCAGCCGGACGCATTCAGGACTCTCGTCGAATTCATGGATTCCCACCCGGAAGCAGCGGCGGCGGGTCCAAAACTCATCAATCCCGACGGCTCCATCCAACACTGCGTGCGAAGCTTCACCGGGCTCTGGCCGATGGTGTTCCAGACCCTTAACCTGCACCTGGTCTGGCCGAACAATCCCTTCACCCGCCCCTACTACAACACCCACCTGGATCCTGACGAGCCCACCCGCGTTCAAAGCATCGGCACAACCGCCTTCATCATCCGGCGCAGCACCTGGGAGGAAGTGGGGATGCTTGACGAGCGCTTCACCTTGGCGTTTGTCGACCTCGCCTACTGCCATCGCCTTGCCGCGTCGGACAAACCGGTTTACTACGTCCCTCACGCCGTCGTCCTACACTTCGGCAGTCAGTCGATCAACCAGAACGGGGTGCGGGAGATCTATCTCCAGCATTCGGCACTTCGCCTCTTTTACGATCACTACGTCGGCGTTAGGCACGGACCGATCAAGCGGGTCGCGGTTCACGGTTGCATTGCTATTCGAAAGTGGTTGAAGGCACTCGAGTTTCGGTTGTCCCGGGACAAGCGCGTCTTGAAGGGTCCGGGTGCGCCCGCGGCCAGACGCGGCACCTAGCCGCCTAATTCGAGCGGACCCACTCCTTCTTAGCTGAATCGTAGCGCCGCACGACCTTCGCCGGTGCGCCCGCGCACACCGAGTAATCAGGCAGCGACTTGGTGACGACTGAGTTCGCCCCGACGACGCAGTGAGTCCCTATACGAACGTTCGGGAGCACCACAACTCCGACGCCCAGAAAGGCTCGGTCGCCTATCTCGACGAAGCTCGGCCCCTCCTGAAAGTGCGTCCCAACCGACTGATCGACTTCGACGTCCTGGTAGTGATGGTCTGCGTCGACCACCGAGCAGTTGGCGGCCAAGGCCACGTTACGACCGATAATCACCCGCTGACGGCAAACAATGTGGGCGCCTTGCTCCATGCTCGAGCCGTCCCCAATTTCCAACCGCGGGCGTTCGCCCTGGCCGTCCCAATCCAATACCTCGAGGCGCGCGCCGTCGCGAATACCGCAGTTCACTCCGATAAAGATGTCCCGGCTATTGCGAAGCACGAGCGGACGCCGGATTGTCGATCCCTTGCCCAGCTTGCCGAAGAAG
This sequence comes from Fimbriimonadaceae bacterium, assembly GCA_035295605.1. Taxonomy (GTDB): domain Bacteria; phylum Armatimonadota; class Fimbriimonadia; order Fimbriimonadales; family Fimbriimonadaceae; genus DAIDHV01. Next base: position 3,249 of record DATGIR010000388.1, read on the forward strand.
GGTGCATAGATACATCGGGTGACGAGTCGCCAGTAGAGGTTGCCCAGCCGATACCCGAGCCAGAGTACGTCTATAGCCCTGCCTCCGACTCCATCAGGTCGTTGTACCTTTCGTTGACCTACTTCGACCTCCCAGGTAGCCCAAGAGCCGCTTGCGTTCAGTTTGTGGTACGCCGACGAACCAGATAAGGGCCAGCACGAGAAGCCCGATTCCCGCTTGAGCTGGATGCCTCACCCCTCCCGAGGGAACCAAGGTCAAACCGGCCAGAGGCAACAGCGCGACGGCGGGAATTGCGTACCCCTCACGGATGAACGGAAGCGGGCGGCAGGGGATTCGAACTGTCTTCGGCATATTCACCACGATCTGCCAAAAAACGCCGACGGCGGCGCCGGCAAGGGTTCCGAAAGCCACCCCGATGGCCCCGTAGATGCTCCCGAGGACCAGGCTCGCGGCGAGGTTGGCGACTCCCTCCGCGAACGGCGCCCATAGCGCCAGCTTCTGTTGGCCCGTCCCTAGAAGCACTACGGAGTACGGAACAAGCGGCATCCGCACAGCATTAGCAATGACGAGGACGTGAAACAAGGGCAGCGCGTCGGCGCCGACGCTCGGACCTAGCCAGTGGTTCAGCCCCCACCGGGCGAAGCTCCACGCGGTGACGCCCAGCAGTACCGTCAACAGGGAGCACCACCGACTGGACGCCAGTAGGAGCGTGCCCAATCGCTCGGACTCGCCGGCAGCGTCCATCGACGAGGAGCGCGCGCCCAAAACGTTGAACGCGCTCGACATGATTCCCACAAAGACGGCGATCAGGTTGGCAGCCGAAGCGTAGGCGGCGACCAAACCAAATTGAAACCGGTTGACGAGGATAATGTCCAGTCCGGTCACGAGCAGGCCGCCGACCGTCCAAAGGGACAAGGTCGCACAGTAGTTGATGAGTTCTTTAAGCGGCTCCTGTGCCAGCTGGGAGGCGCCGTGCCGGGAGTCCCGAACCAGGAATCGAACGCTACCCACCTGGATGATTTGGGTCGCCAGGTAGCTGGCGGCAAAAGCACTGGCGGTGATGAACAGGTCATGCGTCGACCAGGCGGCCCAGGTGGTGGCCACACCCTGGAGCGCCTTGCCCAGACCCAGAACAACGGTCGGAACGACATTTCGTTCCAACCCAATGAAAAAGCCGGCCGCCGCCGAGCCCGGGAGGCCCAACGCGGCGGCAAGACCCACTACCAGCATCGACCACCGTGCCTTCTCGATGAGCGCGCCATGAACGGCGGGAAAGAGCAGCTCGAATCGAAAGCTGACCACGATCACGGCAAGGGCGCCCAACACCGAACAGGCGGCAAGGAGCAGAAGTGCAGTTCGGTAGTAGGCGTTTCTCGAGGCTGTCTCATTGAGCTCATGCTCCCTCGCAACGAAGCGTCCGACCGCGACCTGCAAACCCAGGTCCAGGAGCCCAACGTAGGCGGCAACCTGCAAGATCAAAACCCAGGCGCTGAACGCCTCCGGCGGATGCAATTGGCGCAAGAGTACGGCCGGGAGCAGGATGGGCAGAAGCGCTGAGGCCGCGCCGCGGCACAGGTTCAGTAACGCGTTGGTTACTAGTTTACGGATGCTTCTGGGCCCGGCCGCGTTCGAAGGGCCCTGCGCAGACTCCGTCACCTCACTCAGGTCTTCGGCCAAAGTTCAATGCCCAACCGATTCCTAGGAAGAGCCCAACAGCCGCTGAAATCGCCGTCATCTGGCCGAACCGCTTGTTGACTGGCTTTTCCATGATTCGGGGCGGATCGAGAAGGGACCACTTGTTAGGATCTCGCAGAGCGAGCAGCTTCTCCATTTCGAGTTGGACGAGCGCAGTCTTGAGCATTTCGCTCCGGTACGCAACCTCTCGCGCCAGCTTTGTCAGGTTGGTCGACTCATCAGGCGCCAGCTTGACCAGCGGGGTGAGAGAGTTGATCTCTGCCTCGAGCCTCGCCTTTTGAAGAAGCATGCTGCTCACCTCCGTCGGCGAGTTAATGCCGGATGTTGGGTCGACCAGCCCCTTCTTAACCGAGGCGTAGTATTTCTCCACTTCCCGCCTCAGGTCCTGCTCCAGCTCTGCGATTTTCTCTCGAAGACGCTTCACTTCCGGCGCCTCCGGACCCAGAGATCGCTGCTTAAGTCCGAGTTCGGTCCGAGCGTCGACGAGCATCGGGCGAAGCCGCCTAACGGGCGGAATGTCCGCGGGAGCTTGACCGCCCTGACCCATCGCCTGTTTGAAGCGGATCGTCGCCTGATCGAGCAGTGCATTCACTCCCGCCAGATCGACGAGAGCCTTGTCGCGTTGCTTTTGCCATTCATTTACGGGGGCGGGCGACTGCGCCGGATTACCGGGGAGCGTCGGGGCTGTTCCAGTGGCGCGAAGGTAGTCGATATACTTTCGATCTGCTTGGCGCAGCGCCTGTCTCGTCGCTTCAACTTCCTTTTGTAGCGTGGAAACTTCGTCGCTGACGTACTTCTCGGAGACGGCGTTGTTGATCGATCGAAGGGCTTCAAGATGGTAGTCGAGAAGGTTTTTCGCTTCCCCGCCATCAGTCAGCACGATCGACATCGTCAGGGTGCTCGCGCCGGAATCCTCCGCGAAGTTTCGGATGTCGATAAGCTTTTGCCTCTCCACGCCGGATTTGGAGACGACGTAGTCGAGTGCGGTTTGGCTCTCTAGGAACGCTCGAAAAATCTTGATCGGCGTTGGTCCAGCCGCGCCGAGAAGGCTCGCACTGGCGCTTGCCTCGGTCGCCCCGGGACCCGTAATGCTCGGCATCCGAGTCGGAAAAAAGAGCGTCGTGCGAGCCTCGTACTTGGCGGGAACGAAGAACGTGTATCCGAGTCCAATCGCGAGCGCAACGATCAAGAGGCAGACGATCGAACCCAGGTTGCGCCGAAGCCTAGCGAGGATGCGCTCCAGGTCAAACGTTGGGTCGGGGTTCACTGAGCCGATGTTCTCTGTTCCTTGTCAGAGGCGCGACAACGTGATCGCTAGAACCGCCGAGCTTAAGATTTGTGATGCTGCTTCCAGGGTTGTGGGTGCACGGTTGCCGACGAGGATGGCGTCTCCGGGATAAATCAGGGGGTTGCTCTTAAGGTCCCCGTCCTTCAAGTATGCGTCCAGGTTATATTGCTTGACGACCATCTTGCCCGAGGCATCGGGATGCCCCACGAACATTCTTCGAAGCGTGCCCCCTTGAGCCAGTCCACCGCTGAGCGCGATGGCGTCGTTCAGGTGGTAGCTCTTCCCTTCGGGTATCACGACCCGTCCCTGTTTGGTCACGCTACCGAAGACGTAAAACACCCTCGAGGTGTCTCGTACGACGAGCACGTCTCGATCCGTAAGTTCGAAATCCGGGTTCGCTCCCTCGCCTCCCTGCGGCGACAGGTTCAAAGTCTGGGCCTGACCGTTACGGTAAAGGAGCACGTCCGTGAGTGAGCCATCACGGGTGATGCCGCCCGCACTCCCGATCACTGCCGAAGCGGAGGAGCGTTCATGCGTCATGACTTCGCCCGGCCGGTTGACCTCGCCGAACACTTGAATGCGCTCTAGCTTGGGCGCCACAACCTCCACACTGTCGCCTTCTTGGAGCGTCCGGCGGTACGGGCCGCGGGCGGAGTCGGCGGTCAGAACGATCTCCTCGGTTCCGCGATGGACGATGATCTTGTAGTCCCGTGTCTGCGAGGATTGAGCCTCCACGGGATTCAGCGGTGGCATGATGCCGCCCGCCGCTGCCACCGCTTCTTGGGGCGAGGAATCGTCGGGGAGGAGGACCCGGCCCGGTTGGCGCACGGCTCCCGTAACCCAGACGCGAAGATGCGAGGTCGGCGTCAAGGTAACCACATCGTCGGCTTGGAGAGGGAGATCATCCCCGCCTTTTAGCGCCTCACGAACGTTGACCTTGAGAATCTCCTGACCGTTGCGGAACACCTGCGCTTCGATCAGATCCGGGTTTTGTTCCAACGGAGAGTGCGAGAGCGCCTGACGCAAGGTCAGCCCGGCATAGAGCCGCACGGTACCGCTGCCCGATCCACCGCCAACCAGGAAGACGTGCTGGTCACGCTGCTGGCTGAGGGTTACGAAGACTTCTGTCTCCTTAACCAGGCGACGCATTCCGACTCGCACCAGCTTCTGCGTTTCCGAGATCGTTCGGCCGGCGACGACAAGGCGACCGAAGCCAATGCCGTAGATGGCCCCATCGGTTTGGACCAAGAACTCGCCCGTGTAAGGGTCGAACGGCTGGCCCACCGGCTTGGGAGCCGTTTGGGCTACGCCTGAACCATCGTTTGTCGGGGGCGTAACCGTGATCGCTGAGCTCGCATCCTCACCGATCTTCACGGTGGAGTAGATACGGATGATGTCGCCGGCTTGGAGTTTGAGCGGCGGTGGATCCTCGGACTTGAGCCCCGCCTGGCCACCGATGAGCACGGCGGCGACGATGGTTAAGAGCGCGGATCTCATCGTAGCGAAAGCGCTGCCCGCAAAACCTTCCAACATAGCGCGGGCCGCCCTCTAATTGGCTGGCAATATTACCCGATAGGCTGGCCGGCGGCCTGACCCTGGCGGTACCAGCGGATCGTCTTAGTCAAGCCGGCTCTTAGATCGTGGGTTGGCTTCCATCCGAGCACTCTTTCTGCCTTCTCCGGGCTCAGGCAGGCTCGCGCCACGTCGCCCGGTCGCTCCGGTCGCCGCTCGGTGAGCGCCGGCACGCCGGCAACTTGGACCGTGAGCTCCGCAAGCTCGGCTGTCGACGTTTCAACCCCAGATCCGAGGTTCAAGACTTCCCCATCTCCGCGCGCCAGTGCTCGTACGCTCGCCTCGGCGATGTCATCGACGAAGACGTAGTCGCGGGTCTG
>DATGIR010000389.1:0-11528 GCA_035295605.1 Fimbriimonadaceae bacterium
AGAACATCCACCTCGCTTCAAGAGTTACGAAATCAGCACCAATTGACGAAACCGCAAGGAGTCGTCACGAATGACATCGTTCTCGCGTGGGCAGTTGAGACAGCGGGACGGGACCTATCCAACGACACCGGAAAGAAACAACTTCTTGACAAACTCCTTCGCTCCGCTCCGACCTTCTTTGTCCGTGCCAACGACGTCGTCACAGCTTCGAGCGCGCTCGACCAGGCACGCTTAAGCCAACAAGCACTTCAGACCACAGGCGAAGCAGGCGGCCCTTCAAAGCGGGATCAAGATTTGGAGCGGGTCCTCGACACTGGTAAATCCTTCATCCTTGAATACCGCCCCGAGCAGTGCCCTGTGTGCGAACGTGAGGATCAAGTCAATCCGCGTATAGCAAGACTCAATGAACGCCTGATCGGATTGTCCACGAGCAAGTTACTGAACGAGGAGAGGACGACGGCTGCCGCAAGGGTCAGGAGTGCGGAGACGCAACTGGCTACTACTGTACAAAACCTCCAAGCCGCGGTCACTGCCCTTGTGCCCGATCTGCGGGCGGTGTCCGATGAGCTACTAGAACCGGTGCGGAACCTCCAAGGCATAGAGAGCTTCGACGCTGGCAGTTTGGCCGGGCTCAAATCGCTGGCGGAACAGAAGGACGCCCACAACGACAGAATAAAACTGCAACGTGATCGCGTCGCGGGTCGCATCTCTAGGATCGAGTCACTCGGCGTGACCCTCAATACGTACAACGACAACAAAGACCTATCTGCACTCTACGATGAAACGACTAAACGCCTTAAAACGACGCTCGGGGTCATCCAGGAAATGCGCAAATCTTTCATCCAGTCGGAGTTGAACGCAATCTCCGGAGAAGTATCGTCGATGTACAGCAGCTTGCATCCATCCGAGCCGTACGCTCCCGGCGCGATGGAACTGGTTGAAGGAAGGAAGGGCTCGCTCGTTCATAAGGCAAAGCTCGGCGAAATTGAAACCATCCCCAACGCGACTTTTAGTGAATCCCACATTGATACCCTTGCCTTGTGCGTTCACCTTGCTCTCGCAAAGCGAATCGGTGGTCGCGATTGCATTCTGCTACTTGACGATGTGTACCACTCCGTCGACAACCAGCACCTAGATCGAATGATCGACCTGCTGATGGACCAAAGCAAACATTTTCAGCAGGTAATTATGGCAACGCACCTCCTCCGTGCGGCGCGACGGTTCGCCATGAATCGGGTCGGGAAAGGCGACGTTGACCACATTGTACTCGTGAGTAAGTGGTCCCTGGAGCGGGGGCTCCAATGGAGAAACCAGCCACTTGAATCGGAAGTATTAGAAAGTCTGATTAATAATCTTCCGTTCGATCGTCAGTCCGTAGCAGGCAAGACGGGCGTGTTGATGGAAGCTGTCCTTGACGCACTCGTTTGCAATTATCGCTGCAAGGTGCCAAAGTCGAATGACGGTGAGAACACTCTTTCCGAATTGCGGGATGGCTTCAGCAAGACGGCGAAATCATTCAAACGTCAGACAGGCAACTTCACGGAGGGTCTTTGGTCCACTTCAGGGGATGACGTTGCACTCATTGACTCGTGGAAAGCGTTCGACGAATGTTTTGGCGTTCGGAACGACGTCGGCGCGCACTGGAAGGAAGTCGGTCAAGATATCCCGGACGAAACTGTCGAGTTCTTCGCACGCTCTGCACTTCAGGTCATTAACGTCGTGACATGCCCCCACTGCAGGTCCTTACCTAGAAAGAAAGAGGGGTCGTACTGGACCTGTATGTGTAAACGATCACGGTTCACACCGCTGGAATCCTCATAGGCATGACGCAAAGACTTGAACTCACTTGGGTTGGGAAGGAAATTAGGCCGAAGCTGGAGCCGAGGATTCTGCTAGAGGACCCTGAGAAGTCGTATCATGCCGACCGGCGCGTTTCCGAAAATGACGTCTTCGATAACAGATTGATTTTTGGGGACAACCTTATCGCGCTTAAAGCCTTGGAGCAAGAGTTTGCTGGGAAGGTGAAATGTGTCTTCATTGACCCCCCTTATAACACCGGCTCGGCGTTCGAGCATTACGACGATGGCGTAGAACATTCCGTTTGGCTGTCGCTAATGCGAGATCGCCTGGTGCTGATCAGGGAACTGATGTGTGATTCTGGTTCTGTGTGGGCAACCCTTGACGACAATGAAGCACATTACTTCAAGGTGATGGCTGACGAGGTTTTTGGAAGACACAACTTTGTCGCCAATCTTGTTTGGAGATCCACTGACAATTCAAATAACGATGCAAAACAATTCTCGGTAGATCACAATCACCTGTTCGTTTACTCCAAGAGTCCAGACTGGCGCACGAACCGGATAGCGCGTAAAGAAGCGCAGAAGGCACATTATTCGAATCCAGACAACGATCCACGTGGACCATGGTTTGACGGTAACCCGATATCATCACCCGCCTATCGCGAGAACCTCTGTTATGATTTGGAAGCCCCAGACGGTTCGTGGATCAAGCCTCCAAAGAACGGCTGGCGTTGGGGAAAAGAGACAATGGCCGAACGAATTTCCTCGGGTGAAATTCGGTTCACTCCAGACAATACGGGCATTCGCAGAAGGACATACCTCGCAGACCAACAAGACCTGCCTCCATCCTCGCTTTGGGCTGATCTAGAGGAAACTGGACATAATCGTCAGGCAAAGTACGAACAAAAGGGACTGTTCCCAACTTGGTCAAAGGAGGAGTGGTTCGGTACTCCAAAACCCGAAAAGTTACTGCAAAAGATTCTCCACATTGCATGTGACGACGGTGACCTGGTGCTGGACTCCTTTGCCGGTTCGGGCACGACGGGCGCAGTAGCCCACAAGATGGGGCGTCGGTGGATTATGGTAGAACTTGGCGAACACTGCCATACACACATCATTCCGCGTCTCCGAAAGGTGATTGACGGCGACGACGCAGGCGGCATCACGAAGGCCGTCGGTTGGAAAGGAGGGGGTGGGTTCCGATACTACCGACTCGCCCCATCGCTCATTGCAACAGACAAGTACGGCAACGAGATTATCAACCCCGAATTCAACCGGGAAATGCTGGCCGAAGCTGTTTGTAAGCTCGAAGGATTCACCTACGCCCCGAGCGAGGAAGTTTACTGGCAGCACGGCAAGAGCACAGATACAGACTTCGTCTATGTAACGACTCAAACCCTGACCCACGAACAACTTGCAGCGATTAGCGAGGAAGTCGGCGACGTACAGACGCTCCTTATTTGTTGTGCGGCGTTCCGTGGTAACCCCGATGTCTTACCGAACCTGACAGTCAAGAAGATTCCGAGGGCTGTCCTCCACAAGTGCCAGTGGGACTGGAACGAATACGAAGCGCGGGTCAAGAAACTGGGCTACAAGGCCGATCGGTTCGGCGGACTCTTTGCCGCACCTGAGACGGAGGAAGCCGAATGAACCGATACGTGAGCGCGATCAGCGCACGGCTCAGCCTTCGCAAACCTCAGCGCGAATCGCTGGAATTGCTCGCTAGATTGGGTGAGATTCTGGAACTCAGGAAGGAACAAGACCTGGAGCAAGCCTTACGGCGCGTGAGCAACGAATTCAGCCACGTCAAGGACTTCGAGCGTGAGTTTCCCTCTCTCTGCTTCGAATTGGCCACCGGTGTGGGCAAGACTCGCCTCATGGGCGCTTTCATCACCTACCTGTATCAAGTGCATGGTGTCCGCAACTTCTTCGTGCTGGCGCCAAACCTGACGATATACGAGAAGCTGATTCGAGACTTCACCCCGAATACTTCCAAGTACGTGTTTCAAGGCATCGCAGAGTTCGCCGTCAGCCCTCCCGTCGTCGTGACCGGCGATACCTACGAGGGAGGCCGCGGTATCCGGGAAATGAAGCTCTTCGATGACGTCATAGTCAACGTCTTTAACGTCTCAAAGATCAACTCCGAAGTTCGCGGTGGCAAGGCCCCCCGCATCAAGCGACTCTCCGAGTACATCGGGAAGAGCTACTTCGACTACCTGGCCGGTTTGCCCGATCTAGTGCTTTTGATGGATGAGGCCCACCGATACCGAGCGTCGGCCGGGCTCAAAGCGATCAACGAACTCAAGCCGATCCTCGGATTGGAACTTACGGCGACGGCGCGGAGCACGGGCGCCGGCTCGTCCGGGTTCAGAAATGTCATCTACTCATACCCCTTATCGGCCGCCCTTGAGGACGGCTTTGTCAAGGAGGCCGCCGCCCTCACGCGCCAGGACCTCAATCCGAAAGATGTACCCAAGGATCAGTTGGAAAAGCTGATGCTGGAAGACGGCGTCCACGCCCACGAGAAGGTCAAGGCCGACCTACAGGTCTACGCACTGGAGAACGACAAGCCATCGGTGAAGCCGTTCATGCTCGTGGTCGCTCAGGACACAACCCATGCTAACCAACTCTTTGAATTCGTCCAAGGCGAAGGGTTCTTCGAAGGTCGCTACGCAGGACGCGTCGCCGTTGTCCACTCGAACCAGTCGGGCGAACTGAAAGACGACATGGTTCAACGTTTGCTCCAAGTCGAAGACCCGAACGAGCCGACCGAGATTGTCATTCACGTCAATAAGCTTGGGGAAGGCTGGGACGTCTCGAATCTGTTCACGATCGTCCCGCTAAGGGCGTCGGCCTCGGAGATTCTGACCGAGCAGACACTGGGACGTGGGCTCCGTTTGCCCTATGGCAAGCGAACCGGCAAGAAGGAACTAGACACGCTATTCGTGTCTGCGCACGAGCGCTTCCAAGAGTTGATCGAAAAGGCGAACGATCCAAACTCGATCATCCGGAGCGGTGTAGAAGTGGGGCGCGATATTCCGATCCAGAAACCTGAGGTCCTGACCGTCGATCCTGCCTATCGCCCGCGGTTGGCTCCCGACGGTGCGAGCCCTCAACTCGGCCTTGCCTTTCAGAATCCGGCGGAGCAGAAACTGGCGGAGGCGGCTCAAGCCGTTGCCAAGGCGATCACCTATCTTCCACGGTCTACTGATTTGATGAACAAAGACGTCCAGGCGAACATCGTCCGAGAGGTGATTGCGACCTACCAACCCGACCAGGGTCCCTTGGAAGAACTGTTCGACACTCCGAAGATCCGGGAGGTCGTCAAGCAGGCTGTTCAGGAATTCGTTGATCGCACGATATCCATTCCCCGGATTGTCGTCATTCCGGTCGGCGAGGTCACCAGCGGCTTCAACTCCTTCCGGCTCAATCTGGCCTCGATCCGTCCTCAGCCGGTGGCGAAGGACATCCTCATTCAGTGGCTACGCACCGAGGAGCGCGCCAAGCTCATCACCGATCCAACCGGCGTTCAAGAAGACCGGTTGGAGAACTACGTCGTTCGGAATTTGATCGACTTTGACGACGTCAACTACGACAGCCAAAGCGATTTGCTTTACGAATTGGCCGGCCAGGTCGTGGCGCACGTTCGGGGTTACCTAGGCTCGGATGACGACGTCCGCAACGTGCTTCAATACCACCAGAAGGGACTTGCGGCGACGGTGCATGCCCAGATGCAGGAGCATTCGTGGGAGAAGAACGGCGGCTTTGAAGTGAGGGCCACGCCAGGAACGCTGACGCTAAAACCTCTGGCGGTGGAACTGCCATTTGGCGAACAGACACGCGATTTTCGGTCTCCCGTCGACGAGAAGAACGCGATCCGCAGAATGGCCTTCGGAGGGTTCCAGAGGTGCCTCTATCCGGTTCAGAAGTTCCAGTCGTACGAGGGTGAACTGTTGTTTGCCCGCATCCTCGAAGACACGGATGGGGTCCGATGGTTCAAGCCCGCGCCGAAGCAGTTCCAGATTTTCTACAATCGCGACGTGCCGTATGAGCCGGACTTCGTAGTTGAGACAAAAACGGACAAGCTTCTTTGTGAGCCGAAAGCAGCGTCGGAATTGGCGGACGATGTCGTCCTTGCCAAAGCGAATGCGGCGCGTGAATGGTGCGAACGGGCGACGGAATATGAACTGGCGAACGGTGGAAAGCCATGGTCGTTCGTCCTGATCCCCCACGACGCCATCACGGCGAGTTCGACACTCGGCGCTTTGGTCGCGGCCCACACGTTTAGGCCGACAGCCACGAGCCGGTAGGAGTCCTCCCCGATGAAGTACTTCGTCGGCGTAACGGATGAATCGTGGTTCCGCTTCCACGCCGCCCGAAAACCCGATGAGGTTAACTTCTGGCGCCCGAAGGATTAAAACCGCTTCAGCGCCATCCCCGAGGGCGCCCCGTTCCTCTTCAAGCTCAAAGGGCGCCTGAACGCTATCGCCGGGCTGGGATACTTCCAGGCGTTCCGGCCGCTCCCCGTCACCGCGGCGTGGGACGCGTTCGAGGACGAAAACGGCGCGCCCGACTTTCCATCCTTCCTCGATCGGCTCGGACGGCTCTCGGGCCAGGATCACCGCGAAATGCTGGACCGCAGCGTCGGCTGCATCATCCTGGGCGAGCCCACCTTCTTCGAGGAGCGCGACTGGATTCCAACGCCGCCGGATTGGGCGGGCAACATCGTCAAGGGGCGCACCTATTCCACGAGCACCGAGATCGGCGCGATGCTCTGGAACGAGGTCCAGGCGCGCCTGGCCGGCTACGTGCCCCGTCCGGCGGCGAACATGGTCCGCGAGGCCGCGCAGCCCAGCCTAGAAATGTACGGCCGGCCCGCCCTCGTCCGGCCGCGGCTGGGGCAGGGAAGCTTCCGCCTCATGACCCTCGACAACTACCGGCACACCTGCTGCATCACCGGCGAAACCACCCGGGACGTCATCGAGGCCGCCCACATCCTGCCCGTCTCGAGGGGTGGCGAGCACCGCCTCGACAACGGCCTCGCCCTCCGCGCGGACATGCACATCCTCTACGACCGCGGCCTCCTCGCCATCGACCCCAACTACCGCGTCCACGTGAGCCCGCGCATCCGGCACCAGTATCACAACGGCGTGGTGTACTACACGCACGAGGGGCAGCAGCTCCGCGTCCTCCCGGACGACGCCCCCTCCCGCCCCAACCGCGACTTCCTCGATCGCCACTACCGCGAGGCGTTCATCGCCTAGCTTCTGTCCCCCCTCCGGGGGGACTAGCCCAAAGGGCGCAGGGAGGGCGTCTGCCCCGTACCTCGAACGTCTCCTCTCCCTCCGGGAGAGGTCCCCGCGGCACCCGCCGCGGGGGGTGAGGGCGATATTTGGAGCGCGGACGTCCCCGTCCGCGTCCGAGGTGCTCCGTGACGGAGCATCTAGCCCCCATACAGAGATTCGAGCGATCCGGCAACCACGAAGAAGTTGCACAAGGTATCGGGCCTTTTCGGCGTGTTGGCAAAGACAGATGATGCTGCCGATCGGAGTGCGTGAGCAGCGTCCTTCATCTCGCCCGCTACGTAGTTCGCCCAGAACAGGGGCATCATCTTCGCGCCGACGTCAGCCCGTGCCGGCCAACGGCTGCCGACCACCAGCTTTGCACCGCCTCGCCCGGCCCAGAATCCGATCGAGCCTACCGGTCCCAGTTCCGCTCCAAGGTCGCCGAACGGCGATCCCTCTTGCTGCGTTTCGCAGGCACTGAGCACGAGAAGTTCAGCTCCAGCGGCGGCGTCGAACAACTGCCAGGATTCGATGTTTCCATCCTTGACGATCAGGTGGGTCGCGTACGGATTCCCGGCGTCGACGAAACAGTGGCACGAGAGATGGACATACCTCGCCTTGCGCACGCCGTCGAGGAGCTCGGGAGGGGTCGCATGGTCCGCAGTCACCAGCCGCCCGGATGCGATCTTGGTGACCTCCGCCACTTCCTTATAAACGTCTTCGATCCCCCCAGCATCGAATCCGGCGACCACCGATCCCGTGCGATCTGTCGTTCTGCTCGCCTTGGCAAAATCAAGGAGCCGCTCTACGTAAACTACATCGTGGCCGGCGCCGAGCGGGCTCCCCGTGTCCGCCGTGAGAATTTCAAACGGCACGTCGCCCAACGCACCGTTGCCCAGGATGACGAGCCGGTCGTTCGGCGGAATCTTGAGCGCGCCGAGGAGGATTCTTCCAAGCGTCTCCGCGTCTTCCTGCCACCCCGAGACGTCTCCTCCGACGAGGCTGCGCAACTCGCGCACTTTCGCTTCGAAAAGCCCTTTCGACCATGGAACCGCGACGTGGCGCACCAGAGGGTCCTTCCCGGAGCTGATTTGCCACACGGTAAGGTCGTCTCGGAGGTCGTAAACGAGCACGGTTGTGTTGCGCGGAATCCGCTGGAGGATTGACCGAACGTCGGACTCCTCGATGTCCCTGGGCTTCGTCAAATGCAATGGCAGGAGGCTGAGGGCTGCCAATCGCGCATCGTCTCCCTCGGCTAAGGGGCCCGCAACCGATTTCGTCACCAGCATTTGCCGTTCCGCCGAGGGCGCGTCCCCCCTGGCCACCCCGGTGCGGTATTCGAGCCAGTGATCTTGGACGTCGCGGAGCCGCTCCCATTCGCAGAGCGAACCGATCGCGTCGCCCTGGAGCGACTTTGCCAGGATGCAGGAAGCGTGGAGGTCCATTTCCTGGCGGGGGCTCATAGTCATCAGACCGCGGTAAAGCTCGGCAGACAGCTTGTCTGCGGTCGCCGGGTCGCGTCTAGCCGTTGCTTCCGCCTCAACCGCTTTGTAGTGCGGTATCAGCCGCGCCTGGCTTTGATCCCGCCCAAGCACCTCGGCCGCTCGATGGGCCCATGCCTCGACACTCCCAATCTCCCCGATCTCCTCGGCATTCCTGATCGTTTGGTCGAGTTGAGCGACGGCTGCTTTCACCGCCGGACTCGACTTCGGTTGTAGAGGAGCGCCGGCGCTCGTTCGCACACCGGGCCGGCCCGATTGCTCTGCCAGCGCCGCTTCGAGTTCGGGGATCGGATCGACGAGTAGCTTGACGGCTTCGGCCTTCAGACTTGACGAGTCCCGAGCCACATGCGCGAGGATGTCAAGATCGATGCCCGCCGCCCGGCCGCCGTACTTTGCCTCGATCGACTTCAGCTTTTCTCGAGCGAGGCGCGCGGCCTCAAGGCGGTCGTCGGCCGAGGTCCGCGAATGCAAGTCGGCGATATAGCCAACGAGCAAACTGGCAAGTTCACTATCGCCCTCCGGGTTCTGGGGTAGTGGTTCGGTGCTGGGCGGCGCCCCTACCAGGGATTTGAAGAGCCCCTTAGTTGCCCTGTACTTAGCGGCGAAGTACGGCCGGGGCTGGTTAAGCAACTCTCGATAGAGCGCATCTAGGTAGAAGTGGAGACAGGTTATTCTGAAGAGTTGCTGATCGGTCCAGAGACCTGGGATGGCCGGCCTGGCGTTTGGATCGGGTTCCTTGCTATCTTCCTCGACGATCAGTCGGCAACATTCCGCCGAACTGCCCCAAGCACCGATCTCCTCTTCAAGGTTTTCGAGATCGGCGTAGACTTCCGCTAGGCAGAAGTCGGCATGGGCGGCTTCAGCGTAAAGCCCCACGGACGTCGCAGTTTGGGCCGCGAGAGACAGCGCAAGTATCGATCCGACCGGGTCTCGCCTTGCAATCGTGAATGCGCCAACCACTGTGCATTGCTGGGCAAGCGATGCACACAAGGGGAGGGACCCACCGCGGGCGAGTGCCGCGAAGGCGGCTTTGTACGCCCCGGGGTCTACCGCTAACAGCGCTCCCTCCGCGTGGCAGTATGCGGACATCGCCGGTGACGATTCCGCGAGGTCGGTGGCGAGTTCGGAGAGGATATGTACTGCAGCCCGTGAGCCCGCCGTCGGGTCGTCGGGTGTGCCGCCCATCACACCTGCTACGAACGCTTGTCTCATTCGAATCCGAGGTAGGTAGTAGCTACCCGGCTCGGTTATGAGGGCGGCCGCTTCGGCGTAAAACTTGCTTGCGGCGGTGACGTCCATTCGCGGATGCGACAGCCTGCCATGTATTCCGAGTAGCCCTGAATTCCAACCGGCCGTGTCCTGGTACGCGTTCAAGCCCATGGCTTCGGGATCGGCGCCGTTGAGGCTCAAATCACCGAGTCGAATGAGGAACGCTGCTTGGGCCACTGGGTTCTTAGCATCCCGGGCTGCCGCCAAGCCCGCGGCATAGCTGGCGCCTCGCGTCGCCGCCTCCGCGGGCGCCGAGCCGGCGACGCAGGATCGAATGATGAGGGCCTCCGCCGCCGAAAGTGCGCCCGATCTCGGGCCTAGGTCGACCGCCTTCGCTGGGCTTGGGCGCCCGCCGGCCCTCGACCGTTGCATGACAACCGTCTCCTGGCAGTATCTGGTGAGCACGCTATACGCCAGTTCGTAGGCGGCCTTCGCGTCGGGTTGCCCCTCAGCCGGCAGCGCCGCAATGTCGTCGGCTACCTGCTTCGCCAGCGCATTAAGCTCCCCTTGATGTCGCCTCATTTCGCGTGTTAGACTGTCGCCTTCTGCCGGCCCACCTCCCCAGGTGTCTGTGGAGCGGCGGAGTGTGCAAAGGGCGCCGAGATCACCTAAAAAGCGAATGCGGGGCTCGGCAGTTCCAGACTTTCGCACGGCGTCGAACGCTTGACGTGCGAGGCCGAAGTCACCTTGCAGGGTATGCCGGGCGGCTTGCTGCAGCTGTTTTAGGTCTCGGTCCTCCCAATTCCTCACAACCTCCGGCAGCCAGGAAGATGCGGCGGCTTCGATGAGCGACGGCTCGGGGAGGGCGTGGTCGGAATTGGAGCCGCGGGAAAGGCAGGCCAGACCTATCGCGAGCGTTGGGAGGATCATCAAAACCCGCCGACTCGCCGGCGCAAGTAGAGTACGGTCGACGAATTCAGCCACGTCGGATCAAAGCGCGCAACGCCACCGCCCTTAGCCCCGAAAATCCGAACCTTCTCTCTCGTCTCGTCACTCACCAGGCTGCAAGTAATGAAAGTTGCATCGCCGTGGGATGTGTCGCCGACTTCCTCGAGTAGGGCATCCCCCAGGAGCCGTCCGGTCTTTATGTATTCCGCACCAGAAGAGGAGGGGGGCGGCCCATCGGGAATCGACCTGAGTTGGTGGTCGGTGAGCGAGAACTGTTCTAGCTGAAACTGTTGGCTCTTTTCAACGACAACAACTAAGCGCGCGGGGGCGTCCGCCGGCTGGCCGATGATGGCAACGACGGGTTCGCTAACCGGGTAGCGGGAAACCACCTCGGCCTTATTGCCGGCAATTCGCATCTCGGCGATGGCCGTCGTGGTGACAGCGTAGATCTTGTCCCCGTGGGCGTACGGTGACCAGATGCCGTCGGGCAAGTTGCTGGCTGCACAATCGAGAACCAGCACCTCGTCACTGGCAGGAGCGGGTGTGTGTTTTTCGTCCATCGGGCCAAAACGGGCCATGACAAGCTCAAAGCCGGCCTGAACATCTTTGGCATTCGGAATCGCGCCCTTTCGCTTCGCAACGTTTGAATAGCGTCCCGTGTCGATACCGAGCAAGTGTGCTAGCCACTTTATAAAGCCATCCTTCGCTGGCGCAGTCGTGCATACGCCGAGTACGGCGGCTGTCAGAAGGGCTCTACTTTGCGATGTGGTCATTTTCGTCCTTGT
>DATGIR010000390.1:0-3217 GCA_035295605.1 Fimbriimonadaceae bacterium
CTTCTGGTCGGTGAGCTGCCCCTCGGCGGTGAGGTTGGCGCGCTTTAAGTTGTCTTGTCGGCGCTCGGTATAGACGTCGCCCATGGTGTTGGCGAGGTCGATCGCCGTTTGCGGGTCGTAAGCGCGCACCGTGATATCCGCTAAGCTCGAGATCGTCATCGGGTTTTGGTCGGCCTGGACCGGTCCGCCGGTGACGGAGTACATGCTGTAGTACCTCTTGTAATGTTCTAACAGCTGCTTGTCATAATCGGACTCCGGATTGGCGGCTTGCTTCTGAGCGACACGCTGTACCGCCTCGGCAAAGAGGCTCTCCTGACGAAGGATGTCGACCTCGGTGGCGGCCTGCTGGCTCTCGGCTTGGGCGATGATGCCGACAACCTCGGGCGGCATGAACGGGTCGGGCGCCTGCTGCTGCTGCCGTCCAACCTGAATCGCCAGGCGGGCTTCGTAAATCGGCTTGGACCAGAGGATCCATGCGGTCGCGCCGATCAGCCCCAACAGGCCGAAGAACAGGATACGTTTCAGGTGCAGCAGGAGCATTGGCTTACAGTATGGTCGGGAATTGGCATAACAACGACCGGCGAAAGCGCGGCCGTCAGCCTTGCCGGCACCAACATTCGGGCCAAGCGATTGGTTCCTGGCGAAAGCCCTAAGTCTTACCGGGTGTTAAAACCAAGTAGTATGGACCGTGCCGACCGGCGCGGCACCCGCGTTGCTCGATGAACGACTCCCCGGCGCCCCTTTCGCCACCACCGCGCGTGACCATTCGGGGCGTTCCGTTTTCCCGCGTCGGCGAGCGCGAGGCCGCCGACTACATCCTGGCGTGCGTGAAAGCCGGAGTGGGGGGCGTCGTCCTCGCCGCGAACACGGACGTCCTTCGAATTTGCGACCAGAAGCCGGAGGTGCGGGCTCACTTCGAGCGGGCCACGATCGTGACGCCGGACGGGATGCCGATCATGTGGGCGGCGAAGCTCCAGGGGCAGCCGCTTGTGGAGCGCCTGCCGACGTCAAACCTCATTCTCACGATGATCCAGGCGGCCGAGGAGTCCGACGTTTCGGTGTTTCTATTGGGCGGGAACGAGGGGGTGGCCGAGGCCGCCGCCGAGCGGTACCGGCAGCTTCACCCGAACCTGAAGGTAACCGGGTCCCATTGCCCGCCGTTCGGCTTCGAATCGAGCGAGGCGGAGATGGCCAAGATACGCGAGGCCCTGCGCGAAAGCGAGCCGGATGTGGTCTTCGTCGGGCTCGGGGTGCCCAAGCAGGAGCGCCTCATCGAGGCGCTCAGGGGCGAGTTTCCGGCGACCTGGTTCATGGCGACGGGAATCAGCTTCAGCTACGCCGCCGGGGAGCTCAAGCAGGCTCCCCGATGGCTTCAGGCACTGGGGCTGGAATGGTTCTTCCGGCTATGCCAGGAGCCGCGCCGGTTGTTCCGGCGCTACATCCTTCAGGACCTGCCGTTCCTGTTTCCGCTGCTTTCGGAAGCGCTACGCTCTCGCCGCCGCGCCCGCGCCTGACGAGCCGGCGCCGTTCGGGAGGTAGGTCGAGACCTGCGCGCCCGGCACGAGCGAGAAGTTTCCGGTCGACGGGCTCACGAAGATCGCATTGCCGTTGTAGAGCGGGCTCAGTACCTGCAGCAACTGTTGCGCGGTCGCATCCAGGTAGAGCACGCCGATCCCGGCGGAAGGAAAGTAGGGATTGGAGACCACGTTGCCCTGGGGGAGCGCCGGATTCGAAGCGGTCACCATGCTGAGAAAGTCGGGGAAGACCGATTCGAACAGGTTCATCTGGGCGGGACTCGCCGCGGCCAACTGCTGCTGATACCTGCCGCCGGGCGCGAAGAACGACGCCGCCCAGTTGGTCCCGCGGGCATCGATCCAAACTGGGGTCTGCACGCTGCAGAAAGCGTTCCCGCCGACGTTGTTGGAGCGGCCGCCCCCGATGAGCACGCCCGTGCTCACGTTGTAGAAGATGTTGTCTTGAATCGAATATCCGCTTCCGAAGTCGTCGAGGTAGACGCCCACGCTGAGCGGGTTACCGGACTGGGGGAAGATCACGGGCGGGATGTCGTGAATGATGTTCTGGCTCACGACGTTCCCGCGGTTAAAGATGTTCTGACCGGAGTAGACGGCGCCGACGTCGTTCATCGTCTGGCCGGTGTGGGAGATGTCGTTTTGCATCACGAGGTGGTAGCAGCCGTCGATCATGATCGCCTGCCCCGGGCAGTTCGTGATCGTGTTCCACGAAACGGTCGAGCCGACGCCGCGAATCCAAATCGCGGGGCGATCCGTGTTCTCCACCCGGCCCGGGTTCAGGAGCGTGTTGTTCACGAACTGGTCGCCGCCCACGGTGAGCGAGGCCACGTTGCCCTCGTTTGCCATGATTCCGCAGCTTCCGGTGTCCTGGATCACGCTGTTCTTGACGAAGTTCCCGCTTCCGGAGGAAATAACCACGCCCTCGAGCTGGGTGCTGCGGACCATGCAGCCGTTCAAGCCCGAGTTGGTGCAGCCGTAGAGCTGAACTCCCTGGCCGCGCGAGCCCTGGATCAGCAGGTTCTTGAGGGTGAGATTGTTGGTCTGGTAGGCGTCGATGATGTAGCCGTCGAGCTGGGTCATCGTCATGAACGAGCCGTTGATCGAGGAGGTCGGATAGAAGTAGACACGGCTGTTCGGGCGGTCGACGTAGTACTGCCCCGGCTGGTTGAGGTCCTCGAGCGAGTTGACGATCGCCAGGCGGGCGCCGTTGGCGACCGGTCCGAGCGGGGAGCCGCTCGTGAGGCCGGCGACCTGTACCGTCGTGCGGCTCGGCGCGCCGGTCATGGGCTCCCAGGTCTGCCACCATTCGGTCGACCAGAAGCCTTGGACCCACGCGTCGTTCGATGCCGCGACGCGGCGGGCGCTCGGCAGGGTCACCGTCACGCCATCCCCGGCGACCGAAGCGGCGCGAAGCCAGCCGGTGGCGGGGAAGCGGGCGAGGCTCATGGGCGCGCCGTTCATGAGCAGCTCGGCGGGGAGGTTTTGAAACGTCGTGCCGGGCTCGGCGCCGCCGCGCCGGGAGAACGCGCCCAGGTTTCCGCTCGGAAGGAGCGCGCTGTAAACCGCGCTTGCCGCGGCCGGGGAAAGCCGCCGCTTGATCGCCGGTGAAATGAACTTGGACCAGCCGGTGACGGGCACACTGCCGTCGAGGATCGCGCCATTGCCGCTGGGGCCGGCGATCGTGA
>DATGIR010000391.1:0-22269 GCA_035295605.1 Fimbriimonadaceae bacterium
TCAACGTCACCGGAAAGTTAATGCTCGTGGCGACGCAAACTCGATTGGTAATTCTGAATTCCAACTCCTTAGAACCCATTGAATGCCTGCTGCTGAGTGACGCTACGGTCTGCTGCGCGGTCTCGCGTGCGAGCGGGTTTCGGATTCTGTATGCTAGGGGACGACCAATAGGGCGGCTGGTCGCGCTGGATTGGAGCAAAGGACGGGGTTGGCACCAAGCCTGGAGTCGAGCGTGGGCTGGTCGCCTGGAGGGTGCCTCCATGAGCCCCGATTCGCGCCTGGTTGCGCTCGAATCAGATAGACGGATTGATTGCTTTGAAGGTCGTCATGGTAGGCTCATTCGCAGCATTTCGAACAGAGCCTTTGGCTCTC
The DNA here is from genome assembly GCA_035295605.1 of Fimbriimonadaceae bacterium. GTDB lineage: Bacteria > Armatimonadota > Fimbriimonadia > Fimbriimonadales > Fimbriimonadaceae > DAIDHV01. The sequence goes on from DATGIR010000391.1 coordinate 373, forward strand.
ATAATCAAGGCATCGTAACCGATGGTACTGTGATTACATGGATCGCCAAAACAATAACTATGGCTGAGCCTGCGACGAAGCAACTCCATAGTATTTCGTTAAGTAACCTGACTGGGCCTGATTGTATAACGTCAGCCTCGCCTTCCGGCAGTGTGATCGGATTGTGCGATAACGGGTTTTTCCGGTTAAGCATGGCACGAAGCCAGGTGAAAGAAACCCTTTGTGGTCTCGGCATTCCAGTCTTTATTGCTGCCGCTGCCAGGGCTCCGTTTGCAACGTTTGGAACGTACGTAATACATGGATTCTCATCAGGGTTGCGGCCTGATGCGAATGCGCTTCATATGCTTGATCTTCACACCAATGCACTCTATGCGATCGCGGTCGGTCCTGGGCTGTTTCGTGCGGCGGCGGTAGCTCCGGATGGTGGTCGAATCGCGTTAGTTACAGGCGGAGTGGTGCGGATTGCTCGACTTCGTCGTGAGCCGTCACCGTCTGCGGGCCCAACGCGAAGTTCTTCACCTCCGCGAACGGAGAGTTTGTATAGACTCTTCCGGTCTAACGGGATGGATTCCCCTCGAGATGCCTTTGAGTTCGACGAGCAGTCTACTTACGCAAGGGTGAGCTGGAACGGGGGATTATCCGAGAGACCCCGGTAGGGGGCCCAACGCCCATCCGATGGAATGCATGATTACGCGTAGGCTTCCGGGTTGAAGGCATGGGCCACGATGGTACGTTCGTGAAGCCATCGTGGAGGCCCGGAAGTTCGATATAAGTGTGCCAGGGAGACCGTAAGAATGCACGCCATCAGAAGCCTTTGCCATGTCGACTTGGGAATGGTCTCTCAAAGGTCTCTCAGTTGTGGGAGTCATCCAGCAACTGAAGGAGGTTTCTGGAGACTCAAAGAATTGCGCTTGTGCCCACAATTACTTCCATGGCATGGAAGAGGTCAGGGGTTCGAGCCCCCTATTCTCCACATCCAAGTTCATTTGAACCTAGAGTCCCCGCTTGGATGACCTCAAGCAATCGATTTCGAAGGGTTGGGAGGGCCTGCCACCCCCTACGGCTGCCGAGTTGCTCGATGAGCCCGGACTGTCAGAATCGGAGGCTCGGTCACGCGTAGGGATGGACGACGAATGGCTCGTGGGGCTGTTCTTGGGGAAGAGGTTCGATGAGGTTGACTGTCAAGCGCTCTTGGATACCCGTGGAGATGTACCTCAGCACTATATGGGCGAATACGCGGGCATGTATTACGCCGGCTCGCTGCTTCTATGTGCGGTGGCCCTTCTCAATTCCAATGCGGCCGAACGGGAAATGGGAAGGCTTGTAAGCGAGTTGATTTCAACCCAGGATATCGACTCGATAGCGACGTGGTCGAGGCCCCAGATGCTTGCCGTCTCCTTCGTTTATATTGAGGTTGCTCGTTGGGTTGAGGCCCAGCCGAGCACTTCTTGGGCGGAGTCGGCGAGGCTGCTTACAGATCGCTCTACGCTTATCGAGGAACTTGCTTCGAGGGATATTCCTGGCGCGTAATTGCGCTTAATGATAGGAATCTAGATCAATTTCAAAACTGATAGTATCGGCGGGCAGGTCGGCCGGCCGCGGGCGCCGTGGGTGACTCCGGACACCATAATCGAGCTATGCCTGGCCTGAGCCCAACGGAGCCCGTGTCGCATCTGAAACGAGTTCCTATCGTGGAGTCGGGCGAGCCGCTGGTCGATTTCTTGAAATACTGCCCCCTCATCGCTTTGGACAAGCCTCAGTTCAGCTATCGTCGCGAGACCCTCATCCGAAAAACGGTAGGAGAGAAGCTCTGTCAGGCCGCAGGCCTATTTCCTGCCGGCATCTATTTGGCGGTTCTGGAAGGGTGGCGTGCCCCCGTTATCCAGCAGCGAATGTACCGCACCATGTGGGACAAGTTTCGGGCGAAGCATCCTGGTTGGTCTGAAGCGGCGCTGCGGCGAGAGACGAACAAGTTTGTTGCCCCGATGCGGCTCGACGTTCCGCCGCCCCACACAACCGGTGGGGCGCTCGACGTAGCCCTGCTCGACCGGGACGGCAACACGCTCGACATGATTTCTCCCTACGCTGCAAACGACTCCAAAGGATTTCCCATGGCCGCGCCGGCCCTGTCACTCAAAGCCAAACGCAATCGAGAGCTCTTGGCCGGTGTGCTTGTCTCGGTGGGTCTCACGAATTATCCTAGCGAGTTCTGGCATTACAGCTACGGAGATCAAGGTTGGGCGTATCGCGGCTCGCATCAACAAGCAATTTACGGCGCGATCATTCCGGACGACTGGATGCCGGATCCGGCGGATGTGGTCGACGAGCCGCTGGTCGTCGTCGCGGGAAAGGCAGGCCGAGCCTCCGTCCAATCCTAGCCCTTGCGAGCGCATTCCGGGGTTTCAGATACAGTCCACTCATGTGGCGGGGACCATGCCTTGCGATTTTGCTGCTGCCGATGCCGGCGTGGTCCAGCGCTTCGTCCTATCCCACGATGACGGCGGACGACTTGCGATGCGAATATCGGTCGGAGCCATTGGGAATCGACGCGGCCCATCCGCGCCTTAGCTGGGTGTTGAGATGCTCGCCCGAACAGCGGGGCCAGGAGCAAACCGCCTACCGAATTCTGGTCGCCAGCTCGGCATCGCTTCTCAACCGCAACCGAGGCGATCTATGGGACAGCGGCGCCGTCTCGAGCCGGGATCAGAACAACGTCGGCTACGCGGGCACTCCGCTCCGTTCCGGGCAAACCTGCTACTGGAAGGTGAGAGTCTGGTCAGGGGACGAGAAACCAACTTGGAGCCGACCCGCCCGGTGGGAGATGGGGCTGCTTCGCCCTTCGGATTGGTTGGCCCAGTGGATCGACGACGGCAGGAGGAGTCCCGCCACAGACGAAGGCTTCTACGCGGATGATCCCGCACCCCTCTTTCGCAAGGAATTCACGGCCAGGGCGCCCATCTCGAGGGCTCGACTCTACATCACCGGATTGGGATACTACGAAGCCTCGCTCAACGGCAAGCGTGTCGGCGATCACGTCCTCGACCCCGGCTGGACGAAATTCGACCGGAGGACGCTTTACAGCGTCTACGACGTGACGCGCGCACTGGGCCGAGGCAAGAACTGCCTTGGGGTGATGCTCGGAAACGGTTGGTACAATCCGCTGCCGCTGCGGCTGTTCGGCCAATTCAACCTTCGCGAGCACCTCGCCACCGGACGCCCGCGCCTGCTCGCGCAGTTGCACATAGAGTATCGGGATGGTTCCGTCGAGACGATCGCGTCGGACCCAACGTGGAAGGTCGGCGAAGGCCCAATTCTACGCAACAACATCTATCTCGGCGAACTGTACGACGCCCGCCGGGAGCAGCCGGGCTGGGACCGGCCGGGATTCGACGACTCGCGATGGCGTGCGCCGGCAATCGCCGCGGAGAAGGTCGGGCAGCTCGTCGCCCAATCCCAGCCTCCCATCCGGGTCACCTCGCAATGGGCTTCGGTTCACGTCACCCAACCCAAGCCCGGCGTCTTCATCTACGACTGCGGCGTCAACTTCGCGGGTTGGGTGAGGCTCAAACTCAACCTGAGCAGCGGCGCGGTCATCCGGCTTCGATACGGCGAGCTGTTGAACTCGGACGGCACCCTGAACCCGATGACGAGCGTCGCCGGGCAAATAAAAGGGCGCCGAGGCGGAACGTCGGAAAGCGTGGGCGGACCGGGCGCCCCCGATATCGCTTGGCAAGGCGACACCTTCGTCGCTCGGGGCGGCCCCGAAACCTATACGCCGCGGTTCACGTTCCACGGCTTCCGCTATGTCGAAATCAGCGGGTTGGAGGCCGCGTTGCCGCTAAAGTCCGTGACCGCTTTGCGGCTCAATGCCGATGTCGAGGACGCGGGAGCTTTCGAATGTTCGAACTCGATGCTCAACGAGATCCAGGCGATTTGCCGGCGAACCTTCAAGTCCAACATCTTCAGCGTCCAGTCGGACTGCCCGCACCGGGAAAGACTGGGCTACGGCGGAGACATCGTGGCCACCAGCGAAGCGCTGATGGGCAACTTCGACATGTCCGGGTTCTACGAGAAGGTCGTGCGGGATTGGTCGGACAGCGCGCTGCCGGACGGGATGTTCACCGACACCGCGCCCTTCATCGGAATCCAATATTGCGGCGTCATCTGGGCCATGGCGCATCCCGTGCTCATCGACCAGCTACATCGGTACTACGGCGACCGGCAAATCGGCGAAGAGGAGTACGAGGCGGCGAAACGGTGGCTACTCCTTGTCGAAAAGCAGTATCCGGACGGCATCGTGAAGGAAGGGCTGAGCGATCATGAAGGGCTCGAACCGGCGCCCGCGCCGGAGATGGTGACGCCCCTTTACTATCAGTGCGCCAAGCTCCTTTCGGCGGAAGCGGGACGGCTATCGCGAAAGGAAGACGAGTCCCACTTTCAGCAGCTCGCGCAGATGATCCGTGCGGAGTATGGGTCGAGGTTCATCGACGGGGCTACGGGCAAAGTCGGCCCCGGGACTCAGGCCAGTCAGGCCTTCGCACTCTATACCGGCATCGCTCCCGAGGCGGTCCGCCCGAAAATTCTCGACTATCTGTTGCGTGACATCGAGGCGCACAAGGGGCACCTCAGCACGGGCATTCTCGGCACGAAGTTCATGCTGGACGTCCTGTCTCGCGAAGGTCATGCGGACGTCGCGTATCGGATCGTCACCCAACCGGATTTCCCCGGCTGGGGCTGGATGCTGAAAAACGGCGCCACGACGCTGTGGGAGCATTGGGCCTTCAGCGACAACACCTTTTCGCACAACCATCCGATGTTCGGCTCGGTGAGCCAGTGGATGATGAACTGGCTGGGAGGCATTCAACCAGAGCCGGACGCCGCGGGGTTCGATCGGATCGTCATTCGGCCGCAGACCCCAAGTGGCCTCGACTGGGTGAAATCGAGCTACCGCAGTATTCGCGGGAAGATCGTCAGCAACTGGACGAGGGAGGGAAAGGTGCTTAAGTTCGAATTCGAGATTCCGGCGAATACGCGCGCTCGAATCTGTCTGCCGGCAATGTCAGGCGAGGCGATCACCGAGAACGGGCGACCGCTGCCGCGGACCGGCGCCACCGCCGGTCACCCGGTGGAAGTTACGGTCGGTTCGGGACACTACGCGTTCGCCTACCGCTTGACGTAGCCACGCATCCGCCGCCGAACAACGGGTCGTCGGCTGCAAGCGCGACGAACATGGGCGGAGCCTTGGCCGGCGCCTTTACCGCGCCGAGCGGACCGTAGATGAATCCGATGAAAGCGGGATCGACGTCACCGGCGTAAAGCGTCGTCGACAGGGTCAGCATGGCCCCGGCGGAGAATCCGATCATTCCGACCTTGTCCGGATCGACGTGCCATTCCTTCGCCCGCGATCGGTTCAGCTCGAAGGCGGCGCGGGTATCCGCGAGCTGCGGGGCAAGCGCCAACGAGGGATCCCGCGGCCCGAGCTAAAGCAAGTCAGACACGACGCGTGCCTCGCCGTAGAGTCAAAACCACCACGGAGTGGGCTGGAAGCGTTTGTTGGAAGGTTGGCCCGAGCCCATGAATCTCGGCAGTCACCGGTGAAATCTTCGTTGGCTCGTCGATCGAATTCATGGTCTTGAGATCACCCTTTAGGACCGTCAGCGTCCCGGACGGCCGCGGCGAATACCCCTTTAGATCGAAGGCGATCGCCTGCTCGGAAGATAGGGGATTGACGAGCTTCACGTAAACCGTCCCAGTTCTCGAGTCGCTTGTGGCGGAGGCGAAGAGGCCCGGAAGCGACTTCTCGCCTTGCTGTTGCGTGGGCACGTTGGATAGCGTAAGGGGAACGGTGCGGTCGCCCAAGTTCTCGGCAAACATCTTCTGAGCGTAGAAGGACGGCGAGCCGAAGCAGCGTAGGGCGTCATATCCGATGAGGTTGAGCGACCACTGGCGGCCTCCGGGATTTACGTTCACGAGGAGCGGCGCATAGCAGGCCATCTCGACCACATCGGAATTGCGCTCCAATCCGGTCATAAACGCCGCATCACCCAGGGCGCACTTCATGTTTGGCGTCGGACCGGCCCTTGGCCCCGCCTGCCACGGCGGAACGGTATCGTGCGAGGCCCATTCGCCGACGAACACCTTGGGCCCCTTGCGGTCATAGGTGTCGTATTTGGTCGCCATTCCCATCATGTCCCAGGCCTCCGAGTAGTAATGCTCGTCCCAGAGATCCGGCTCGCGCTTGGTGATCGGAAACTTCAGGCCGAGCCAGTCCTTCCCGCCGGTCGTCGAGATCACTCTTAGCCGCGGATATTTGGCTTTGATCGCGTCGTAGAACTGCACGAATCGCGCCGCGTACGAGCCCGACTTATCGAACCCGTCTTCGTTGCCTACCTCTACGCATTCGAGCGGGAACGGCTTGGGGTGACCATCCTTAGCGCGTCGTGCTCCCCAAGCGGTCTCGGGGCCGCCGATCACATATTCGATCTCGTTCAGCGCATCGTCGACGACGGGCTGAAGGTCCGGCCCCGGCTTGATGTAGCCGCCATTCAGGGCGTAACCGGCGTAAACGGCCAGCAGCGGCTTCGCCTTCATGTCCTCACTCCACTGGAGGAACTCGAGCAGGCCCATCCCATCGGTCGAGCGGTAGCCCCAGGGTGATCGATGACCAGGGCGACCCTCAATCGGGCCGAGGGTTTCTTTCCACGGGAATCGGTCTTTGAGGGTATTGCCCTCGAGGTAATTACCTCCGGGGAACCGCAAGAACTTGGGCTTCATATCTACCAACAACCGCATGAGATCGGGCCGGTTGCCGTTTTCGCGGCCCTTGTAAGTAGGCTGGAAGAGCGACGCCTGTTCGAGCCAGACCGTGCGGTCGCCCGTGCGCAGCACCAGGCGGGCGTCGGTTATTGGCGGAACTGATCCGATTCGTAGCGTGGCGCCGAGTTTTCGCCACTGGCTATCGACGGCGGCCACGTCGGTTCTCGCGTAGACGGTGGCTCCATCGGGGGACTCGATGCTGGCGTGGATCGGTCCGGGCGCATCCGCCTTCACCCAGAGCGTGAGTCGGTACGCGGTGGATGGGCGAACCGGTATGCCCCAGTAGCCCTCGTTTGCGGCGCCGCCGTGTATTCGGAGGGCCGTCGGCCTTGCCGCGGTGCGCCCGGTTGGCTCGAGGTTGATGGAGGCGTCATCGCCGACCGCGGACCAATGGGCCGGTCGCCGGGAATCGTCCAGGAAAGCTCGGTTGCGGAGCAACTCGGCATAAAGTCCGCCATCGTAGGAGTAGTTGATCTCCTGTCATGAGACCGTAGAGCCTCGAGCTGACTGCCACTCCCGGTTTCGCGAAATCCAGGCTCAAGTGAACGGGCGCCTGAAACAGAAGAGCGAGAAACAGCATAAGTCTCCTTCGCGATCGGTGTGTTCCGGCCGACTATGGACGGAAGATTTGCTGGGCGAACCAGTACAGGTCGTTCTTCCAGACGGGAAAATCGTGGCCGCCCGAGTCGACATGCCAGATGTGGGGAACGCCCTTCTCCTTCAGATAGCGGTGCACGCCTTGGCTGATGGCGAAGAGACCATCCTTGTCGCCGCAGGAAACCCAGAGGATCTTGAGCGACTTGACCTTTTCGGGGTCGGGGACGAGTTTTGCGGGCGGGAACGTGTTCGGCGCAGACGAGAATCCGCCGACATAGCCGAAGGTGTCCACGTTGGCGAGGCCGAAGTTGAGCGATTGGCCGCCACCCATCGAGAGCCCGGCCAACCCTCGGTGCTCCCGGTCGGCGATGGTTGAATAGTGCGAGTCCACGAAAGGGATGACGCTTCCGAGCAGGTCCTTGTCGAACACGCCGAAAGCGGGTGCGCCTTCGAACACGTTGCCCTCGGCGCGGTCGTTCGGCCTCGCCCGCCCGTTGGGCATCACGAGGATCATCGGCGCCACCTTTCCGTCGGCGATCAGGTTGTCGAGAATGACGTTCGCGACGCCCGCGCCCGGCCACTCCCATTCGGTCCCGCCAATTCCATGCAGTAGGTACAGCACCGGATAATGCTTGGCAGCATCGTAGTGCGGCGGCGTGTACATAACCATCTTCCGCTTGACGCCGACGGATTTCGAGTCGTATTCCACTTCCTCGAGCTTGCCGTGCGGTACGTCGTTGCGTGGCTTGTCGAACCCCACTGGTGCGGCGGAGAACGCCGGCTTGTCATCGGGCCCGAGGACGATGGGCCTCGGCGGCAGCTGAGCAACGAGCAGGCCGAGGGCAAGCAAGGTGGTCATGTTATTGTCTACCGCTTAACGTAACCGTGCATCCGCAGCCAGGAGACGAAAGCATCGAACCATCCGGTGCTGGTGGTTTCCTTCGGATACATGCCGAACCCGTGGCCGCCTTGCTCGAACAGGTGGAACTCTACCGGCCGCTTGGCGGCTTTCCAACTCTCGATGAGGCCGAAACCTCCGCCGCCGAATAGGGGGTCGTCGGCGGCGAGCGCGACGAACATGGGCGGCGCCTTGGCGGGCACCTTTACCGAGCCGAGCGGGCCGTAGATGATTCCGATGAATGCGGGAGCCACGTCACCCGCGTAGAGGGTCGTCGATAGGGTCAGCATGGCCCCGGCTGAAAACCCGATCATCCCCACCTTGTCCGGGTCGATATTCCATTCCTTCGCGCGCGAGCGAATCAGCTCGAAGGCGGCGCGGGTATCCGGGAGCTGCGGGGCAAGCGCCAACGAGGGATCCCGCGGCCCGGCCGGGCGCCGCGGCGCCCCGGAAAACATCTGCCGCATCGAGGCTTCGAACCCGGCCATGTCGGGAGGCGTCGGGTTGAGGCGGTACTTCAAGACGAACGCGGCGACGCCCTTCCTTGCCAGTGCCCTCGCCACGTTCCATCCCTCGTTTTCCATCGAAAGCGTGCGAAAACCGCCTCCGGGGGCCACGATGACCGCGGCGCCGGTGGCCGATGCCTTGGAGGGAAGGAAGGGCGTGAGGGTGGCGACGCTCACGTTTCGGGCGAACTTGCTGCCGTATTGGGAATGCCAAGACTCCTCCGCGGTCGCTTCCGGCAACTTGCCGGTGCTCAGCACAATCGCATTCGGCTGCTTGGGAACGGCGATGGGCGTCATCTTGTCGTTTTGTGCCGTCGCGGCCAGGGGGGCGGTTAGAACTAGCATGGCAAGCAAGGTTTTGGCGATGGATCTCATCTCACTCTTTCCGGCGTGATTGACGCCGCCGGCATCGATCTTACTGAATTTACCGATAAATATTAGCCGGTTGGGACGCGGGGACGAGCTATCCCGCGGCTACGGGGTTGGGGGGCGGCGCTCGACGGTCACCAGGTAGACGTCGTTGTCCCGCAGCGGATATTCCCGAACGAGGGCCTCGCCCTTGCGGACGGTTGCGGTTTCTCGTCGAACCGGCTTGCCGTCGTTTTTGGCTTTGATCTTGGCCACCTGCGGACGCGTCAGTTGGCTTGGCCGGCCGAGGTCGAGGTAGTCGGCGAAGGGATCGTTGATGCGGTAGCCGACTCGGTAGACCGTCAGCTCGTACATGCCCGGCTTCAGGTTCGCCAAACGCAGCCGCACCGTGCCCTTCGGGTTCGGTTTGACATCGGTGACGAAGAATTGCTGGTTGTTGACGTGATCCGGAATCGGGTTCGTGAAGTCCCAAAAGAGCGCTTGAACCCCGCCCTTCGCATCGGTGGCGACCAGTGAGCGGGCGTCCGCGCTGTGCAGCCGCTTCGCGCCGAGCTTATTCAGCAGCTCGTACGCCCGGAAGGCGGGCTTCTTGATGTCCTGGTAATTGATCAGGCCGAACCCGCCGTGGAACGGGGTTGCGCGCGGCCCCGCCTCTTCGAAGATGTCGGTGAACGTCCAGTAGGACATCGAGTCGGCGTAGGGCGCGGCCGCCGTGAGCTTCTCGAGGATGTAGGGCGCGCTCACGTAGCTGTCGTGCACCGGGTCGGCCGGGGTGTACGAAGAGCTCCACTCGGTGAAGTGGAGGGGAAGGGAAGGCATCGCCGAGTCCTTGATCTGCTGCCGAACCCGCTTTACGTCCCCGACGATTGCCTCGGGGCTCTTACTCAGCACGGTGCCCCGGCCGCCGAACTCGTCGAGGAAGCCGACGTCGACGCCGTAGGTGTGGGTCGTGATGAAGTCGACCGGCGACTTGCTCTCCGCGCAGTAGCGAATGAACTCCGGCACCCACGCCGCGCCGGCCGTGGCCGGCCCCCCGACGCGCAGCGAAGGGTTAACCCGCTTGACCGCCTCAGCCGTCGCCGAATAGAGCTTGAAATACTCCTTCTGATCGGCCGCCCAAAAGCCGCCGAGGTTCGGCTCGTTCCAAACCTCGAAGTACCACTTCTTCACTTCGCCGAGCCCGTAGCGCTCGACCCAGTGCCGGGTCAGGGCGGCGATGAGATCGCCCCACTTGCCGTAGTCCTTGGGCGGGGTCACGTTGCCGCGCCACCAGAAGATCGTCTTGCGTCCGCTCGCAAGCGCGCCGGGCATGAAGCCGAGCTCGACGAACGGCCGCACCTGGAGGCCGACCAGGAAGTCGTAAAGCTCGTCGATATATTGCCAGTTGTAGGTCGGCTTGCCGTGGTCTTCGCCAAAGACACCCATGTCGTCGCAGAGAAGCCCGTGCATCCGGATGTATTCGAATCCACAGGCTTCCTTCGCTTGCCGAAGTTGACGCTGCCAGTCCGCCCGCAAGCCTTCGTTGGCGCGGCCGGCGCCGACGCATTTTCGGAACATGCCCGTGAGCGATCCCTCGACCGCGCGCGCATCGATATCGATCTGGCGCATGTTTCCCGCTTGGCCCAGTGCCAGGACCGCCGCCGCGAAAGCAAGGCTCACTTTGCCGCCCCGAGGATCGTGAGTGTTGTTCTGAGTTGTCTAACCATCGTAACTCGCTCGAAATCTCGATGAATGGGCGTTCGCTGAGCTTACATGGCCGGGCCCTGACATAAGATGTTACAGAGCTTGACCAAAACGTCTAACAATGTCAATAATGTTAGACGTTTTGAATCTTAGGGCAGGGCGGTGATGAACAGAATCCTAGAGCTGGCGCGCGAACGCGGTGTCATTCGACCGCGTGACCTCACCCTGCTTGGAATAAACAGAAACCGCCTGCGAGACCTCGTGCAGAGTGGCAAGATCGTCAAGACCGGACGCGGACTCTACACCCTGGCCGGGTTCGAGGTAACGGAATCCCATACCCTCGTTGAGGCCGTGCGAGCGCAATCCAACGGTGTGGTGTGCCTCCTGTCGGCGCTCAGCTTTCATGGCCTTGGCACGCAGCTTCCGCATGAGGTGTGGATAGCCGTGCCTTACGGGGGGAGAATCACGAAAACGGGTGCGGTACCCATGCGCACGGTCGTTGTGCGCCTGCCGGCTTATGCTGCCGGCATCGATGTACACCGACTGGAAGGTATAGACGTTCCCATCTACGGCGTTGCCAAGACCGTTGCGGATTGCTTCAAATTCAGGAGCAAGGTGGGACTCCATGTCGCAATTGAAAGCCTTCGCGAGGCTCTCCGCGACCGTCGCTGCACACGTGAAGAAATTCGCGCGTACGCTCGCATCGATCGAGTCGAGCAAGTGATGCGTCCGTATATGGAAGCTCTCTCAGCGTGAAGCCCGTTACGACCTCGGGCGTGGTCGAGTCAGTTCGGACCAGGTTGCTCACCCTGGCCAGGTCATCGCGACAGCTTAGTTCTCAAACTACTGCTTTCGGTTAGGCTGGAGCCCGAGTCAGCCAGGTTGAGAGGGGGTTCCTATCTTGGCTCGGCGGGATCGGTTAGGACGAACCTCAGCATTTGAGGCCGGTCGACAAGAGAAGCGTAGAGCCTTCTGCCGCGTGCCCCCTCGTCCGCAACGATGGGCCGAGACCAAATCTTGGTATAATCTACCCTTATGCAGACGGGACGTCCAGCCCTGGCAACATTACCTGGTTTGGAACCTATGGCCGGGCAACGGCCCGGTCATTCGATTAAGATTTATGGTCTGACGTATCTAAAAATGGTTCGGCGATTCTACGCTCTTTCTCGTCAATCCATGGAAGGAGTGGCTAAATGAAGCAGTTTGAGAAGCCGATAAGAGGCTTTGGCAGCGAAGGAAGCTCAGCGGGAATGCTGACGCTCGCTGTCGTGGCTGTAGCCAAGGATGGAAATTTGGACGATCGCGAGCCCAGCACCGAGAATATACGGGAAATCGTTGAGAAAGCGATAGCAATCAATGGTAATGCGCCCGACTGCATAGTCCAAGGCGCTAAAGGTAAGACTGCGTCGTCGGCCAAGAAAGAGTTCGAGCAGAAGGCACTCGAGGCCGACAAAACTGCTCACCGGCGGATGATTCGTTCCATGAAGATCGGGAAGTAGGCGTCCGCTTGTACTGCGAACGTTATTTCAGCTTCGCCGTGTAGAATGCATGGATGCCCCCGGGCCGGCGAGTTCTTGTCCTTGACGCTACATTCTTGCTCACGATGGCGACAAATGCGAAACTCTTGGAGGCCTTAGAGTCGCTTGAAATCACCGTAGTCATCCCTAACGAGAGTATTAACCTCGTTTTGGATAGATTCGACAGATCCACCGATCAGACGGCTTTCCGCTCGCTAACGGAGCATCTATTCCTAGCCGGACACGTCGAAAGGACGAATCCGCACATCAATTTTGCGGGGAAATCCGGTGACTTATCACCAACCCCAACGCCTTCGACCGAAATGGCATATATCAGCTCCCTTGTCACGGCCCTTAAAAACGAGAACCTAGAAGCCTGTGTCCTGACAAGCTCGCTGAACCCGAATATCGGCCTGTTCCGTGATACCTATCCCACGGTTCTAACAGAGCGTTGGGTCATGTCGAGGTCTCGTTCGGACTGCTGATCAAAATGGCCCATTTACCGCGGGCTCGGTCTTTCGCCAGTTCTTTGCATTTGGAGGGAGGGGCGCCTTGGATCCTGGCTCCGGATCGATTCGGACCTTCTGCGAGCATGAGTTCGCCACGCTATACAGCGGCCCAAGCGCAACGTTGAAGAATCCCGCCCCCTACCCCTCCTCTCCAGCCTTCGATATCGTCAACCGCAGGTAGTGCGCGATGCTGTGTGCATCCGTGCCGGGTGCCGGAGTTGCGAGTTAGGCGATGATTCGAACCTCCTAACTTATCCTCCGAGAGACCCCGGCCTTCGCTAAAGCTTCGGCTGGCAAGCGATCGCCTATCAGAATCGAACGGGTTGTAGGTATACCGGGCACAGCAGTCGATCTCGCCTGGCGGCTTTGGTGCCGCACGGCGCGGAATGCGGTTGCCTCGCTCACAAAAGGAAAACGCATGCTCAGATCCCACAACTTGCTCACCTCTCTTCTCTGTCTTGCCGTCGGAGTAAGCGCGGCGGCGCCGGTCTTCGCTCAGGCGCCGCGGGTCAGCCCGCCGGACATCGCGGGCGCCGTCGTCGATGGAAATCGGGTGACCATCTACTACAGCCGCCCGCACACGAAGGACCCCCAAACGGGCGCGATCCGGAAGATTTGGGGTGGGCTCATCCCGTACGGAAAGATTTGGCGGGTGGGGGCCAACGAGGCCACCTTGGTGGTAACTCAGCAGCCGATCAAGATCGGCGACCAGACGGTTCCCGCCGGCGCCCACACCCTCTTCGTGCTTCCGGCCGAGGACGGCTCGGCGCAGCTGATCGTCAATAACCAGATCGGCCAGTGGGGGCTTCAGTACGATGAGAAGCAGGATCTGTTCCGAACGTCGCTGACCAAGACGGAGCTCACCACGCCGGTGGACCAATTCACGATGGCGGTTACGCGCACGCAGGGCGGCGGCGGGACGATCAAGCTGATGTGGGAAAGCACGCAGTACAGCGTGGCCTTCACGGTCGTAAAGTAGCGCGACCCATGCCCCGCGAGGATCTCGAAGCATCATGGTCCCGGCTTTCGCGCCGGGACTTCCTGGCTGCGTCAGGGTTTTTCCTTAGCGGGTCGATTTTTCCCGACGGCTTCCTGCGCCTGTCGGGAGCAGGTTCGAACGCGGCGATCCTACAAGAGATGCGGCGCTTCCTAACCACGGGAAGCGTTCTGTACGTCGCCGCCCATCCCGACGACGAGAACAACGAGCTGATCGCCTACTTCGCCCGGGGCCTCAACTACCGGACGGGATACCTCTCGCTCACGCGCGGCGACGGGGGGCAGAACGTTATCGGCGGGGAGATCGGCGCCGACCTGGGCGCGATCCGGACGCAAGAGCTGCTCGCGGCGGCGCGAATCGACGGGGCGCATCAATTCTTCACGCGGGCCCTCGACTTCGGGTTCTCGAAGGACTATCGAAAGACGCTTACGCTCTGGGATCGGCAGCAGGTGGTCGCCGACATCGTTCGCGTCATCCGCACGTTTCGGCCGGACGTCGTGATCACGCGGTTCGCACCGGAACCGAGCGGAACCCACGGCCATCACACCGCCTCGGCGGTGCTGGCGATCGAAGCCTTCAAGCTGGCGGGCGACCCGACCTTCCCCGGGGAGTTCATGGACCTCAAGCCGTGGCAGCCCAAGCGCATCCTGCAAAACGGGGGCGGGGGGCCCGATTCGCCCGCCATCGAAATCAGCGGCCTGGATCCGGTGCTCGGGGTTTCCTATAACGAGGTCGCCGGCCGAAGCCGCGGCATGCACCAAAGCCAGTTCGGAAAGAGCGGCTTCGTCGGCGGACGGGGCGGCGGGGGCGTGCGGCGGGAGGCATTTCGTCTGCTGGGCGGCGAGCCGGCGACGAAGGACCCGTTCGACGGGATCGACACGACGTGGGCACGCGTCGCTCATGGCGGAGCCGAGATCGCCGCCCTGGCGGCCCGCCTCGTGAACGAGTTCAAGGACGCCAGTCCGGAAGCCAGCGTGCCGCTGCTGTTGGAGCTTCACGGCAGGCTCGATGCGCTTCCACCCGATCCTTTGGTTCAGGAGAAACGGCAGAGTCTGGACATCCTCATCCAGCACTGCCTCGGGCTGGTGGTGGAGACCACGATTCCCGACGCGGAGGTCGTTCCCGGGGAGAAGCTTCGGCTCCGGCACTCGGTTCAAGTTTCCTCGAGCTATCCCGTCCGCTGGCTCGGCGTGCACTATGCGGGGGTGGCCGGCGGTGCTGTTGTCGCGTTGAAGCGGGGGGAGGAGGTGGTTCGAGAAGATTCGCCCAAGCTTGCCTCGAACACGCCGCTCAGCCAGCCCTACTGGCTGCGGCATGAGCCGACGGCGGGGATGTTCGTCGTGGACTTTTCGCCGTACATCGGGTTGCCGGAGAACCCACCTGCGTTTCCGCTTGTTTACAGTTTCTCGGTCGGCGGGCAGACGATAAGTATTCCGACGGAGCCCATCGCCCCCTCCTTCGCTCCTAAGGCCACGAGGCGAATGGAGGTCATCGCGCCGGTTTCGCTTCAGCCCGAAACCGCGGTGCGGCTCTTCGCGCCCGGGACATCGAAAACGATCTCCGTCGCCGTCGCCGCCGCCCGGCCGGGGGTCAAGGGGGTTCTGGGGCTCGACGTGCCGGCCGGGTGGTCGGTGACACCGGCCAAGAAAGCGTTCGACCTCAAGTCCGCCGGCGACAAGCTGGACGTCGAGTTCACGGTCAAGGCGCCGGCCCGACCCGAGGCCGCCGTGATCGCCGCCCATGCGCTGGTGAACGGACGGAGCTACGGCGTCGAGCGCAAGATCATCGACTACCCGCACATCCCCACGTTGCTGCTCCAACCCAACGCGACGGTTAAAGCGGTGACGCTCGAGTGCGCCTTGGCGGCCAAGAACGTGGGCTACCTTCCCGGCTCAGGGGACGGGGTGGCGGCGGCGTTGACCGAGATGGGGTGCACCGTTACCCAGCTTTCCGGCGCCGACCTGACAGACGACAAGCTGAAGGGGTTCGACGCGGTGGTTACGGGAGTGAGGGCGTTCAACGTGCGCACCGACCTGTCGGAGAAGGCGGGCGACGCCCTGGCGGCGTTTGCTGAGCAAGGCGGAACGGTCGTCGTCCAATACAACCGTCCCGACGGACTCAAGGGCAAGCCGTTCCCCTATCGGCTGCAGCTTTCGACGCTGCGCATCACCGACCGAAACTCGCCGATGTCGGTTCTGGCGCCCGAGCACGCCGCCCTCAACAAGCCGAACAAGATCTCGCAGGCGGACTTCGACGGATGGGTGCAGGAGCGGGGCACCTACTTTGCCAGCGAGTGGGACGACCATTTCGTCCCGCTGCTCGCCAGCGAGGATGCCGGCGAAAGCCCGCTCAAGGGAGGGCTTCTGGTCGCCGCCCACGGCAAGGGGTTCTTCGTCTACACGGGTTTGACCTTCTTCCGGCAGCTTCCCGCCGGCGTGCCAGGCGCCTACCGCCTGTTCGCCAACCTCGTCTCGCTCGGCCGATGAGTACGCCCGGGCCTGATTTGGAAACCGAAGCGGAATCGACCGGGCTGCCCGCGTTTCCCACTTGGCGCGCGGTTTACGTGTTCGTCGTCGCTTTCTTCGCGGTGATCGTGACGCTCATGATTCTCCTCGAGAGGTCCTTTGCTTGACCTGGCCCGACTATCTGGTCCTCTTCGGCGCGATCTTGGGAATCGCCGTTTACGGGATCTGGAGGAGTCGAAAGAATCGGGACCTGGGCTCCTATTTGAAGGGCGCGGGAGACGCCAACTGGCTGGTGATCGGCCTTTCGGTGATGGCGACGCAGGCCAGCGCGATTACGTTTCTCTCGACCCCCGGCCAGGGTTACGAGGGCGGGCTGGGGTTCGTTCAAAACTACTTCGGCGCGCCGTTTGCGCTGATCCTCATCGCCGCCGTTTTTCTTCCGATCTATCGGCGCCTTAAGGTCTACACCGCCTACGAGTACCTGGGGAACCGGTTCGACGCCAAGACGCGCCTGCTCGGCGCCGGGCTGTTTCTGCTCAACCGCGGTCTGGGGGCGGGAATCACCATCTACGCGCCGGCGATCGTGCTTTCGACCGTGATGGGATGGCGGCTCGATTTGACGATCATCGGAAGCGGGCTCGTCGTGATCGCCTATACGGTGTCCGGCGGCACCGATGCGGTGACGCACACGCAGAAGTATCAGCTCGCGGTGGTCTTCGCCGGGATGGCGGCCGCCTTCGCCGTGCTGATCTCCATGCTGCCGGCGAATGTCTCGACGCGCGACGTGTTTACGGTCGCGGGGGGCTTTCACAAGCTGCAAGCGGTCGATTTCTCGGTCAGCTTTGGAAAGCGGTACACGTTCTGGTCGGGGATGATCGGGGGGCTGTTCCTCGCCCTCTCGTATTTCGGCACCGACCAGTCTCAGGTTCAGCGGTATATCTCCGGCGCCTCGCTGCGTGAGAGCCGCATGGGGCTGATGTTCAACGCGATCTGCAAGATCCCGATGCAGTTCTTCATCCTGCTGCTGGGCTGCTACCTGTTCGTGTTCTATCAGTTCTATCGGCCGCCCGTTCTTTTCAACCAAACGGCTTGGCATCAGGGGCTGGCGACGCCTTCCGGGCCGCGCTTGGCCGAATCGGAGCGCCGGCTCGGCGCGGCGCACGACGAGAAGCTTGTGGCGATCAGGCGATGGCTGGATGCCTCACACCGCGGCGACACCTCGGCGGCAGAAGCATCTCGTCTCCAGGCCGTCGCCGCGAACGCGCGTGAAACCCAGGCGAGGAAGGATGCGAGCAAGACGCTCAAGGACGCCGGCGTCAAATCCTCGAACGACACCGATTACGTGTTCATCCGGTTCATCGTTGAGGAGCTTCCGCACGGGTTGATCGGGCTCCTGATGGCCGCGTTCTTCGCGGCCGCGCTCTCTTCGAAAGCCGCCGAGTTGAACGCGCTCGGTTCGGCCACGACGATCGACGTCTATCGGCACTTGGTCAAGCGGGAGGATGCCCACTACTACAAAGCCTCGCGGCTGTTCACGGTGTTTTGGGGCTTGTTGGCGATCGGCTTCGCCTTGTTCGCGAACCTCTCGGAGAACCTCATTCAGGCCACGAACATCCTCGGCTCCGTTTTCTACGGCGTCATCCTCGGCATCTTTCTGGGGGCGTTCTTCTTCAAGAAGATCGAGGGGACCGCGATCTTTATCGGCGCCGTCGTCGCTCAGCTCGTCGTATTCGCCTGCTATTTTCGAATCGGTGAGCGGGTCACCTATCTTTGGTACAACGTCATAGGGTGCGCTTTGTGCTTGGTGATCGCCGCTAGTTTGCAAGCGATTTTCGACCGGCGAAAGGAGTTGGCGGCGTGAAGGATCCGGTGATTTGCTTCGGGCAGCAGCCGTGCGGATTCTTCCCGAAGCGCTTCCTTGTCTCGAAGATCGAGACGGCCCGGCGGCTGCAGGGAGAGATCGGGGGCACGGTCGTGTACTTCATGCACGACAGCGATCACGATTTTCGGGAAACGCGGACCGTGCTCCGCGATCGCAAAACGGACGAGCCCCGCGAGTTCAACTTCAGTTTCGAGAACCAGACGCAACGGAAATTCTCGCCGCTGTACTTGAAGCGGGTGGTTCCCGAATGGCATCGGAAGACCGCTTGTCAACTCCTTCCTTATCTCGATCCTTCAGCGCTTTCGCTCTTTTCGGGCGTCGGGGCGCGGAACGTCGCCGACTTCTGCCTCGAGGTGTACTCGCGGATGGGGCTGCTGGAGGGGATTCAGGTGGTGCGGTCGAGCGATCCGAAGTTCCGCCTTGCGGCGTGCCCGGTTTCGGATTTCTTCGTCGACGTGCCTTATGAGGGCGAGATCGTGCGAGCCCGTTGGAAAGGCGGCAAGCTCAGCCTCTTCAAGGGCGGGGACGTCTCCATCGAGCTTCCTGCCACGGAGTTCGGGAGGGAGCAGATCAGCCCGGCGCGGGACACGCGGTTCTGCTGGATGCAATCGGTGATCGGGTGCACGCATTACGTCTGCGGGCTTGGCGAACAGGGGTATATGCGCATGGATGAGGCCCCGGAGGTTGAGTTCGTGGTGAGGGACGCGATCGATCGATCGGACGAGGCTTATGTCGGATAACGCGCCGCTTCTCGTGTTCGGCGCGCACCCCGACGATGTCGAGTTCGGCTGCGGGGGCGTGGTCGCGCAGGAGGCTCGCGCCGGTCGGCCGGTGCATATGGTGGTTTGTTCGCGGGGCGAAGCGGGCACGGCCGGCACGCCGGAGATTCGGGAGGCCGAGTCGCGAAACGCGGCGGCGATTCTGGGGGCTGACCTGGAGTTCATGGAGCTGGACGGGGACGCGCGGTTGAGGTCTCGTGTTTCGCATGCGATTACGCTTGCCGGGGTGATCCGGCGGATACGGCCCGGCGTGGTGATGGCGCCGAGTCCCTCGGAGAATCAACATCCGGATCATGCTCAGTTGGGCCGCCTGGTGCGGGACGCGGCACGCTTGGCGCGGTTCGGAGGGATTTCCGAGCTGGCGGCATTGCCGCCGCACTCGATTGCGAGCCTGTTCTACTACGCGCTGTCGCTGGAGGCCGAGCCGCCGGACGTTTCGCCGGTCCTCTACGACGTGTCGGACTCGCTGGACACCTGGGTTGCCGCGATGGAAGCGCATGCCTCGCAGGTTCGGGCGCGGCCGTATGTGGAGATGCAGCTCACGCGGGCGCGATCGCGCGGGCTGAGCGCGGGCACCGGCCACGCCATCGCCCTGTTTCCCGCGGACCCGATCGTCGTCACTCGGCTGGAACCTATCGCGACGGGAGCTCGGTCCTTCTAGGGTGCTCGCCGAAACGCCGCTCAGGATCGGGATCGTCTGCTACCCCACCATCGGCGGCAGCGGAATCCTGGCGACGTCGCTCGGAATGGAGCTCGCCCTTCGGGGGCACGACGTCCACTTCATCAGCTACGAGCGCCCATTCCGGCTGCCCCGGGAGCACCCCCGGATCCAGTTCCATCCGGTGGCCATCGGCGGGCACGATCTTTTCAAGTACCCCGACTACACGTTGCCGCTTTCGGTGAAGATGGCAGAGGTCAGCCGCGCCGAGCGGTTGGACATTCTCCACGTCCACTATGCGGTGCCGCATGCGACGGCCGCCATTCTGGCCCTCTCGATGCTGGAGCCGGCGGAACGGCCGCGGGTCGTCACCACGCTTCACGGGACCGACACCACGCTGCTCGGGATCAACCCTGCCTTCGGTCCGGCGATTCGGCACGCCCTGGAGCGGTCGGACGCCGTGACCGCGGTCTCGACGTTTCTCGAAGCGGAGACGAGGCGGCTGCTGCACGTCACCCGGCCGATCGAGGTGATCTACAACTTCGTCTCTCCCGCCGTGCCGCACCGCTCGAGGGCCGAATCCCGGGCGGAGTTGGGCGTGGGAGACGAGACGGCGCTGCTCATCCACGCCTCGAACCTGCGATCGATCAAACGGATCGACCTCCTGTTAGAGGCGGTGGCGCGCATCGAGGACCGTTCGCGATTTCGGCTTTTGATTTTGGCGGGGGAGTCGTTCGCGCCCTTTAAGGCGGAAGTCCGCCGTCTCGGCCTCGAAGATCAAATTATCGTGCGGCCCAGGGTTCATGAGGTCGAGGAGTACTACTCCGCGGCCGACATCGGCCTGGTGACGTCCGACTCGGAGAGCTTTTGCCTGAGCATTCTCGAGGGGATGTTCTACGCGTGTCCTTCCGTCGCGACCCGGGTGGGCGGGATTCCGGAAGTTATCCGGGGGGATTCGACCGGGCTGCTGGTCGACCCGGGCGACGCGGAGGCTTTGGCTGCTTCGATCAGCGACCTCATCGCCCATCCCGGACGCCGGCAGGCGATGGGCCGTGCGGCCAAGCAGTTCGCGGAGAGCCACTTCACGGCCGAAATCATCGTTCCGGCGTACGAGAAGCTTTACCGTCGCGAGATAGCAAAGCCCCGATAGGTGGGCCGACGCCGTGGTGACCATTCAGAGTCTACAACGCGAGGTCGTCGGGCCGGGATAACCTATGTGTCCGATCAACGATGCCTAGAAGTTCGCGCCTTTTCGTCATTCTCTTGGCCTGCCTTTTAAGCGGGGGCAGCTTCGGGCAGACTTTGCCCTGGTCGGATCTTCACCCGGGCCCACACGCGGTGGGATACCAGGTTCGTTATGTCATGGATGAAACCCGCACGTGGCGCCACACGAGGCCGTTCCAAAAGCCGTTTTCAGCGGATCGGAAGGGCCGCCCCGTGCGCGTCAGCATCTGGTATCCGGCGGCCGCTAACGCACGCGCAAAGCCGATGCGGGTGGTCGATTACCTTGATCGCGCGGCTCCGGAAGCGTTTCGAGAAGCGAACGGTTTCTTGCAAAGCCGGGACCGGCGCGTGGCGGCCGAGATGGCGCCTCCGCAAGCGTTCGAATCGTTGCTGAAGATGCCCATGCGTTCCCATTTGAATGGGCGGGTGGCCCGAGGGCGATTCCCACTCGTGCTCTATTCCGGAGGCGTGAACTCTTTCACACTCTCCAATGTTTTCATTGCGGAATTGCTTGCCAGCCATGGGTTCGTGGTTGCGACGGTTCCGTCGATCGGGCCATCCGATCAGGAGCCCGAGCAAGTGTTCTCCCGGGCCGAAGTGGAGGATACGGTTCGAGATCTGGAAGTCGCTTGGTCGTTGGTCCGGCGCCTTCCGTTCTGCGACGAGTCTCGCCTTGGAGTTTTCGGACACAGTCTGGGTGGATCGGTGGCGACGCTTTTCGCGCTACGCAACCACAACGTTTCGGCCGTTGCCGGTCTCGAGAGCACGTATGGATTCGCCGGCTCCGGGACCGGGAGCCTGACCGAAAGCCCGGCCTATCAGCCAGAGCGGATGCGCGCGACACTTTTGGACTTGCACCGCGGAGGGACGCAGCTAGATCTATCGGCCATCGATGGATTCCACTTCGCAAACCGTTATTGCCTCACGGTTCCCAGGGCTCTGCACGGGGACTTCACCAGCTTCGTGGTGTTTGCCCGCGCTTTCAAGCTTCCGCCGC
>DATGIR010000392.1:0-5769 GCA_035295605.1 Fimbriimonadaceae bacterium
GCTGATGATCAAGGGGACCTGCCGGGCGCTTCACGTGACGCTGGACGACCGCGCGGTGATGAACCTACGCCGGATGTGGGAGCGGTACGGGGAAGGGGTCCCGCTCGTCATTCTGAACTCGCCGTTCCGGTCCCTGATCGACCCACTGCTGGACTACCTCGACGAGATCCACGCCGAAGACCCGGAAACGGTGGTGACGGTCATCGTGCCTGAGTCGATTTCGACCCGCTTCTTCCAGAAGCTGTTGCAGGAGAACGTGGCGCTGCAACTCAAGGTGGCGCTCTCTTCGCGGAAGAACGTGGTCGTGACGAACGTGCGCTACTTCTTGAACTAGGGGATCGGGGATCGGTGACCGTGTGGCACCGGCTTCAGCCGGTGGTCGTGAATCGGGGATCTGGGATCGGCGACGACGCACAGGGCGTCGACTACGGGAGCCGCGTTCCGAGGATGGTGATTCGGGGCAGGCCGAAGGCGATCTTGTCGCCCTTAAGCTCGATCCTCAGCCCTTCGCGCAGCTTCGGGTCGGCCTCGATGAACCGACGACGTAGCTCAGCACGATTCTCCCTGGGTGTGTTGATCCGTTCGACCCAGGTATCGAAGTCCATCCGGTCGCCGTGCTCGCCGGCCCAGTCGCCCCGCTCCTCGGTGTGAGTAACTTCGAAACCGTGGCGCGCAAAGGCGTCCCGCCACTCGGAGTAGGTGAGGTTGTGGACGTGGGAGGGGTCGCGCAGGGTCTCGATCTCGTCGATTTGGCGGTTCAGCTCGGGGTCGTCGGGGGTCGCGGTGTCGCTCACGAGCAGCTTGCCCCCGGGCTTGAGCGCGGCGCGGGCGCCGGCCATGAAGCCTTCGATGTCGTGGAAGTGGTGAGGGGCGAGGCGCACGACCACTAGGTCGAAGCTTTCGCCCGGCTCAGGAATCGCGCAGGCGTCGCCGAGCTGGGTCCGAACGTTTTCGAGCCCGCGCTGGGCGGCGCCGAGTTCGACTTGCTCGAGCATGCTCGGAGTGAGATCGTAGGCGACGACCTCCGCGATGTGAGGAGCGAAGGCGAACGCGGTGTTGCCGGTGCCGGTGGCGACGTCGAGGACGCGGTCGGTTCGCCTGGGGCCGACGAGTTGGACCAGCCGCTCGAGCTCCTCCGGATTCGCGTGTACTTTGCTTGTGCTGTAGTTGGCCGCCGCCGGCCCGAACATCGACTGAACGTCTGGCATCTTCTGATTCTACGAGCCCCGGCGCTCCATATGATGAAATCAACAATTTGCGCTCCAAATAGTTAAGAAAAAACAAACTAAAGACCCATGAAGCCTCAAAAAACTTGACATCGCCGCGCGACTGCCCTATACTGCGTAATACATCACGTCGGGGTTGCCCGGCAGGAGAAGTCAATGCGTTCAGCCGTCGTCGCCTTCGTCATCGCTTTCGTCGTCGTGATCGTGATGATCGGGAGCGTCGCGATGGGGCATCATCGCACCTCCGTTCATATGACTCAAACCACGATTAACACCCTCGAAGAATTCCACGCCGTTCACGCCAACGGACCGATGGACGTCAACGTCTCGATCGGTTCGACGCCTTCCATCGAGTTCCATGCTCGCGCCGAGATCATGCCGTATCTGACCGCCGAGGTTAAGAACGGCGCCCTCGAGATCGGGATGCGCGATAACAACGTTCGAAATCCGGGGGAGATCACCGCGACAGTGGTGGCGCCCAAGCTCGACGAGGTCACTCTGAGCGGCTCGGGCAACGTCGAGGTTCAGGGAATCAAAGCGACCGACTTCACGAGCCTGATTAGCGGCAGCGGCAACGTGACCTTGAATGGCACCGCCGACTCGTTGAGCCTGGACCTCACCGGCTCGGGGAACCTCGATACGAAGGAGCTCCACGTGACGAAGGCGAAGGTGAGCCTCGAGGGTTCTGGGAACATCGATGTCAACGCCAAGGACAAACTGGACGCGACCCTGACCGGCTCGGGCAACATCACGTACGTTGGCAAACCAGCCGACCTGCAGCGCCATATTTTCGGCAGCGGCAACGTCGGGCCGGAAGACGAGTAGTCGACGCCCCCACCCAACGGTGCCACTGGCTTCAGCCAGTGCGGTATCTTCCCCCGTCGCCCCGCTTCCTTCGTCGGCTTGATCCATCGCTTGTTCGCTCACAAGAGTTCGCGGGGGACCGCTAACCTTGCCCTTCGGGCTTCAAACAACGCGGTCCCTGGTGCGAACTCTTAGGTTCGCGGCGATGGAAAGACCCGCCGAAGGAACGGGGCGCCTGCCGGAGCGCCGGGCGTTACCGGCGCCTACGGTCTCCGAACACCCGGGGTTGCGTTGTTTGAGGGCGTCCCTGCCCGAGGTTAGCAACCCCGTGAGGAGACAGCGGACGATCAGCGAAGAGTCAGACCGATGGAGCGAGGAAGACCGCGCGGGTCGCTGACCCGTGGCACGGATGGGGAGGCTATAAGCGGGCCGTGTACTTCTTCCAAAGCTCCGTGTAGTGGGACGTCAACGGCACCGGCTTGCCCCCGATGAACAGGTAGCGCACCAGCGTCGTCTGCTCCAGCGGGTCGCCGTCGGTGACGATCACGTTCGCGGTCTTGCCTGGCTCCAGCGTTCCCAGCCGGTCGCCGACGCCGAGAATCGAGGCCGCGTCCGCGGTGAGCGCCTTGAGCGCCACCTCGTGCGGCAGGCCGAAGGCGCACATGCGGCCCACGCCGTAAGGCAGGTCCATCGCCTCCTCCGCATTGCCGCCCTCGAAGCAGAACTTGACCCCGGCGTCAAATAGCAGGGCTGCCACCGCGTAGGGCGAATCGTAGGGATCCAGCGGGTCGGCGGGGTTCGTCTCCCCAGGGCACGACGTTGCGGGTGCGTCGAGAATCACCGGGACCCTTCGCTCGGCAAGCAGCTTGGCCACCCGCCAGCTCTCTTGGCCGCCGGCGATGGCCGCCTTCAAGCCGAAATCCTTCGCAATCGCCAACGCGGTGCGGATCTGTCCCGCCCCCGACGCGTGGAAGACGACCAAACCCTTACCGGCCAGGTAGGGCGCCATCGCCTCGTACTTGGTGTCGAAGGGCGGAGGGTCTCCGGCTTCCTTCGCGGCAAGATAGCGCTTCGCGGCCGAGAAGAAGTCGCGGACCGCCTGGACGCGCGCCTTGATCTGCCCGTTCTGCTGAGCCACGATCTCCGGCGGCAGGAACGACACGAACTCGCCGCTCAGCGGCGCCGGCACGTTCACGTCCAGCCCCGCCAGCGTCACCGTTCCAAGCTGCTCGGTCGTGTAGCCGCTAAGGCTCATGATCGAACCCTGGCCCGAGATCGAGCCGCCCGTGGACCGGACGTAAGACGACGTGACGCCGTTCATCCGCGTTTCGGGAATGTGAACGCTTTCGGGGTTCACCGAGTGGAGGGCAATGAGATCAGGCCGAAACTCGCCGGACTCCGCGTGGTCGTTGGTCGCCCGCACCGAGCCGATCTCTTCCAGACCGAGGGTGGAACCGGCGTCGATGAGCCCCGGATAGACATGCAGTCCCTTTCCGTCGACTTGAACCACGCCGGCCGGCAGCTTCGGACTCCCTCCGACCACGGCAATCTTGCCGTCGACGATCAGCACGCTCGTGTTCGGCATTGCCGGGCCGCTCATCGGGTGAACGGTCGCGCCATGGATCAGGTAGGCGCCAGAGGATTTGGGCGTCGTCCAAGTTTCGGGCGCGTAGGTCTTGGCGACCAGCCCCGGCGAGGCTGCCGAGCGGCCATCCACCTTGAAAACATCTCTGCGTTGGAAGAGCAGCTCACCGTCGATGAGCGTGTACTGGCACTTGCTGTAGACGCTGAGGGGATCGCCCTGCCAGATCGCAATGTCGGCGTCCTTACCCAATTCGAGCGAACCGACCATCCGGTCGACGCCGAGCTCCTTGGCCGGATTGATCGTCAGCATCCGCAGTGCATGGTCGGGCGACATGCCGTACCGCACTGCCCGACCCGCGTCCTGAGTGAGGGGCACCGTGCCCGCGAACGTGTCGGTGTTCACCGCGACCGTCACCCCGGCGCGATCGACGATGGCGGTAGCCAGCGGCGCCGAGTCGACCACCTCGACCTTATAGGTGAATCCGTTGCCGAACATCGAGACGCCCACCCCGGCGGCGGCCAATTCGGGAGCGATCTTGTACGCCTCGAGCGCGTGCTGCAGCACCAGGTGGAAGTGGAATTCCTGGCTCAGCCGGAGCATCATCAGCATCTCGTCCTGTCGGTAGCTGTGGCACTGAACCCAAGTGTGGCCGTTCAGGATGTCGGCAATCGCCTCCAACCGGAGGTCGCGGCGCGGAGGCGCCTCTTTGCCGGGATTCGCGCGGTATGCCGCCCACTTCGCCGCGTACCCCTTCGCGTCGGCAAATGCCCGCCGGTAGATCGACTCGACCCCCATCCGCGTTTGCGGGTAGCGTCCGCGGCCGCCATTGGCCCCGGTCGGATTCTCGCCGAGCGCGAACTTGATCATGTGGGGCGCGCCGGGGAAGGGAAGCTCCTCCACCGGGTGCTTCCACTTGTTCTTGATCACGATGCTTTGGCCGCCGATCGCATTGGCGGAGCCATGGAGCACCATGCTCGTCGTGATTCCGCAGGCGAGGGCGGTGTAGAGGCTTGGTAGCGAGGAGTTCAGAACGCGCTCGATCTCCACCTCGGCGGTGATGCTGTCAGTCCCCTCGTTCGTTTCGTCTTCCGCGCGGTGGGAGTGGGAGTCGATGATGCCGGGCGTCACGATCAACCCGGTCGCGTCGATGGTCGGGGTTCCGGCCGGAGCACTCAGCCCCTTGCCGATCTGGGTTATCTTGCCGTGCTGCACCAGAATGTCGGTGTCCTTGAGCACGCCGTGGCTCACGGTTTGAAGCAAGCCGTGGGCAATCAGCACGTCGCCTTTCACCTTCAAGGCCGGTGTGCGGTCGGCTTCGAGCTCAACCGGGAACTGTGGAACCTGGGCCGGTGCGGGGACCGCCGGCGGCTTGACGGTCGGGTTTTGGAGGGAAACCAGCGCCAATAAGAGCCCTGTCATCACTCCTCCTCCCCAAAGTTGAAGCGGGGCGCGGGGGCGATCGAACCCTTGCTCGGGTCGATCTTCCGGCCGTCGATGTAGAGCATCTTGACCTTCGACTTCTCGTCCAGGAAGTCTCCGGTGAGCACGGTGACGTTCGCGATCTTTCCGACCTCCAGGGTTCCCAGCTTGGCGCTCATCCCGAAGATCTTCGCCGGCGCCACCGTGAGCGCCTTGAGCGCGGTCGCCTTCGAGAGTCCCTCCTTCACGGCTCGGCGGAGGCTCGACATGAAGTCGCTTGCGTCGCGCGAGCCTCGAGTGGAAAAGGCGAACTCGATTCCGGCCGTGTCCAAGACCTTCGCGTTGTGAACCTTCTCCAGGAAGAGGCGCTTCGCCTCGCCGGTCTTGCGCGAATCGACGGGTTCGTCCTCATCGCCAGGTTTAGCGGGTGGTGGAGCGTCCTTCGGTTCCTCGCCGAATGCCAGCGAGAGCAGCACCGGCACGCTTTTCAGGCGGTCGGCATCCTTCCACGCCTCGCCGCCCCCGGCGATGACCGGATGAAGATTGAACTCCTTGGCGATCTGAAGTGCCCGGATGACCTCGAACTCGCCGCCCGCTTCGAAGATCGAGCTGAGTCCGCCTGCCAGCACTGGCTGGAGCGCGTCGAGGGTGGGATCGTACGGCGGCCTTTGGCTGGCGCCGCCGGCGTAGGCGCGTCCTACGCTTTGGTACCAGCCGGCGTCCATCAGGGTTTGG
>DATGIR010000393.1:0-5326 GCA_035295605.1 Fimbriimonadaceae bacterium
GCTCTCGCCTCCTCTCCGCCACGTTCGTGGCGCTGATCCTTGCCGCTTGCTCCAGCGGGGGCTCGTCCTCGTCCACGTCGGGCACCGGCACACACACCTCGTCGTCCACGGCCTCCGGTACCGGCGGGGCCACGACGACGACCACCAGCGCGACGACCAGCTCCACGACCGGGGGCACCGGCGGCGCTGCCGGCACCGGCGGCACCGCCGGCACCGGCGGCACTTCGACGTCCACTGCCACCGGCACCGGCACTACCGCCACGACTGGCGGCACCGGCGGTACCACAGGCACCACCGGCACGACGACGACCGCGGGCACAAACGGCGGCACTAACACCGGTACGACTGCGACCAATGGCGGAACCGCCACTAATGGCGGCAACACCGGCGGAAACGGCGGCACCACCGGCGCACAGGAGTGCGACTTTGAGACCGTCCCGCAGACTGCAATCGGACTGGCAACCCCGCTCAATCCGATCCAGGTGAACTCCCCGGCTGACCAGACCACGATTACGGCGCCCACGCCGTTCTCGTACACCTCGGCTGTGAACCCCGCGTTCCCCGCGCAGTTCCAATACGTGCTGCAGCTTTCGACCCTCCCGACTTTCGCGCAGGGCCCGAACACGTACACGTATCCGGCCACGATCACCGGTGCGACAGGTGTGCTGAGCACCGTCGCCATCGACACCACGAGCACGAATTTGCCGAGCGCGATTCGGACGTCCCTGCTCGTCTACTGGCGCATCGGAGCGCGCTCTACGCTGGACAACCCCGGTCCGGTGCAGGACATCTCCGGTGAGCGCTATATCTTCAGCGCACCGCGGCAGTTCAAGCGCCTCTCGGCGCCCCCGGCACTGGTGCGGCCTGGCGTGAAGCGGCACTAGAACAAAACAAGCGAGAAAGCAATCGAATAGATTGGTCCGCGCCGGCCCGGCGACGCGGACCTCTACTAGAAGGAGCAATGATGAGGCTACGGATTCATAGGCTTTTGGGAGCGACGGCGGTTGCCTGCGCCATGGCGGCGCCCTCCGTTGGGAACGCGCAGATCGTTGGACACCAGGGCCCGCCTTTCTGGGGCTTCGGCTACCAGTGCATCGATCCTCTGAACACAACCCCGTTCAGCAATCCCTACTTCATGCAGTTCTGGGGAAATGAGCTGGTTTGCGCGGCGCTCGGCCTCGTGGGCACGGTCACGTTTGGCGCCGCTCGAAACGCAACGACGGATCCCAACCCGCCCTGTTTCGTGCCTGCCGTGACTGCGAACGCGCCTGGGCGCATCTCCTTTGGCGCCGGCTCGATCGGCTCGGTTCAGTCGTCGTTCGACGACTCCATGGCGTTCAGCTTCGCGTATCCGCTCACCGGTGCGGACTGGGGTTACGCGACCATCACCACCGACAGCAAAACGCTGAACGGTCAGCCCGCAAGCACGAGAACCCTCTTCGGGGCCAGCGGTTTTAGGAGCTCCTTCGTCGGCGCCAGCGATCGCTACTTCTTCGCTGAGGAGATCGCCGGCAGCACCACCATCGACCTCCGCATTGATGAGATCGCCGAGGTCGACCGGCTCGACTGGAAGCTGACGAATACCGATGCCGCCGCCAGCCACACGCTTGGTCTCTGGGTCGGATGTTGGATGGCGATGGCCAGCCCCCAAACCGGCCAGACCTCCGGAATCAGCCTCCTACAAGACTTCCCCCTCGGCTACAACAACTTCAAGGACGGCTATGTGGTCGTCCCCGGCCAGATACCTCCAACCGTCGAGCACCGCTATATCCGTGCTCAGGATTCCGCCAACTTCCCAGCCTTCGTGGACTTTTGCTTCGGGCAGGAGTCGGCTTACGGAATGCGCGTCGAAAACGGTCCGACGCCGGACACAGAGGACGCTCAAGGCTTGAACTCGGACTGCACCTCGGTCGATGAGTTCGCGCTCGGTCAGGCGTTCTTCCTTCTCGGTTCGCCGAATAACGGCGGCGACTCCACGTTCCCGGATCAGATGTTCGGCGCCGGCAACACCGGCGGCGACGTCACCTACATCGACAACCCCGGCTACATTCAGAAGTATTACGAGCAGAACGTTCCCTCCGGCGGAAGCCGCGAGATCATCCAGTACTACCGAAGCACGTGGGCGGCGAGCAACTACTCGAAGCCCTACTCGGTAGTGCTCGACGCGCCCCCGCTCATGGCGCCCGATCTCACGACGGCTACGGGTCTCGCGACCCCGGCCGGCGGCTACACGATCCGCGTCTACGTGGACAACACCCGCGGCTTCGCGACCGCCGACAAGACGATCGAGATGGACAACGTGAACATCACGATCAAGCTTCCCCCGGGCCTCAACCTGGCGAACGGCGACACCGCTACCAAGGTCATCCCGAAGATCGGCCCCGCGCCGCAGCAGGACCCTGGACAGGTTCTACCTGGCCAGCCGCTCCCGATCCCGATGTCGTTCGTCGAGTTCCACGTCATCCCCGACGGCATCGCCAACGGCATCTTGCCTTACTCGGTCACCGTCTCCCCGACACCGGGGCCGGTGAAGACGGTAACGGGAACCATAACCGTCTCGGCGACGCCGAAGCTGACGCTCATCCAAGGGCCGAACCTCGTGGGCGCGCCGTGGAATTTCACCGACTCCGCCTGGGAGTCGATCCTTGGCCTCGTGAATGGGACCGACTTCGAAGCGTACGCGTGGGATCCGGTCCAGAACGGCTACGTCGTTTCACCCAGCAACACGCGCGGCACCGGCGTGTGGATCGTGGCTAACTCGGCCATCGGAATCCGAGCCCTCCAGGGTAACCCCTCGGTCCCCAGCGATATTGCCAGCGGCTCGAACCTCATCAAGCTTCAGGCCGGCTGGAACATCATCTCGAACCCGTATCCCTATCCGGTGCCGGTAGCCCAGCTTATCGGGGCATCCAACGCGAATCCGAATCAGGACTTCACGTGGACGGAAATGGTGGCTCAGGGCTTCGTCAACGGCGCTGTGGGCTACTACAACACAGCGACCGGAAGCTACAGCTATCTGCAAAACGGCACCGACCTCCTGCTGCCGAACGTGGGCTATTGGGTCTTCGTTGGCGTGCCACAGCCACTGTCGTTGAAGTATCCGCCGGTCTTCCAGGAGTTCCTCCCCGGTAGTCAGCGGTCGACCGCGCCCACCGCGTGGACGCAGTCGGACAGCCAGTGGCGCCTCCAGCTCACCGTCCACACCGGCAAGTCGGTCGACGATCAAAACTGGGTCGGCTTCGCCAAGTCGGCGACGGACGTGACCAAGTACCAGATCATGAAGCCGCCCGCGCTTCCCGCAAAGGTGGCCGCCGTGAACTTGGCGATCCAGGGCACCGTCAACGGGAAAGCCACCCGGATGGCTCAGGCGCTCACCACCGCCGGCGCGCATAAGGAGTTCACCTTTACGGTGACCACTCCGCAGGCCGGCGAGACGACGGTCACCTGGCCCAACATCTCGACGATCCCGAAGACGGTGCAAGCCCGGCTCGTGGACACCGCGACCGGTCAGTCGCGAATCATGAACCAGGTTTCCGGTTACACGTTTACGGCAAACGCCGGCGCAACCCGCACCTTCAAGGTTCAGTTCTCCGGCCAGACTCCTGGCCGCGCGACGATCGGCAACGTCTTCGTCACGAAGACCGGACGTGCGGTGAACTCGCCGCTGTCGATCCACTACACGCTGGGCGTCGCTGCCACGACGTCGATCCAAATCACGAACGCGGCCGGTACACCGATCTACACCGTGATCAGCGGTCGCGCCGACACCGTCGGCGAAAACACCGTGGTGTGGAATCTCCGCGACAACGCCAATCGGCAAGTCGCACCCGGCAAGTACAACCTCCTCATCCGTGCCTCCACACCGGACGGCAACACGGCGACTCGAAACGTCCCCGTGAACGTGATCAGGTAATCCCTCTCTGCCCGCGGCTGAACCAATCGGCTCAGCCGCGGGCCCTTTGACAATGCGGCTCGCGAAACTTCTCGCTCTTGGACTCTTCGCGAGCCTCGCCCTTGCGTGCCGCGCTCAAACCGGCTACGTGCAGGTCTCCTGCTATCCCGCCGAAACGGTCGCCGACGGCCACA
The DNA here is from genome assembly GCA_035295605.1 of Fimbriimonadaceae bacterium. Lineage (GTDB taxonomy): Bacteria > Armatimonadota > Fimbriimonadia > Fimbriimonadales > Fimbriimonadaceae > DAIDHV01. The sequence goes on from DATGIR010000393.1 coordinate 4,087, forward strand.
GCACCGTCACCATAACCGCTACCGCGAGCTCCGCAAACGGCACGCCGGTTCCGGACGGGACCCAGGTGCTCTTCGAAACCGACCTCGGATCGTTCCGGCAGAACACGGCAATGACCCGCCAGGGGCTCGCCCAGGCCGTCCTCGTTGCCGGAACCATCGCGGGAACGGCTACCGTCAAGATCAAGGTTCTCGGTTTCGCGATTCCGCCCCAGGAGGCTAGCGTTCAGCTCTGGGCGGATCGCTCGATGCTTTCCGCCTCACGCGAGTACATCGAGATCGTCTCCCCGACCTATCTCAAGTACAGCCCTCAGGACAGGGTGATCGTTGCCGAGGCGAGCAATCATGGCGTCTCGATCCGCTATCGCGACATCGAAGTTCATGCCGACGTCGCTCAGCTCAATATTCAGGCCTACGAATTGCGCGCCCTCCGCGCGACCGTAAAGATCGGCCACGTCAACCGCGAGTTCAAAGAGCTCAATCTGACCCTCAACACCCGGAAGGGTCACGGCGTAACCAACTACACCGCCCAGGAGCCGGACGGGCTCGTCAGCGCCGGCAACACGATCGGCTTTACGACCCACCCCGTCGATTTGACCGGCTACGTCGACATCAGCGGCACCACCGTCACCCGCTCTGAGACGCCCTACGCACCCACTTTCTTTACGATCGAAAACTTCGACGAAGGGAATCAGCCGGCCCTGATCGCGGCCAAAAAGGTCACCGTCCTTCCCAACAAGGAGGTGCAGTTCCAGAGGGCGGAGCTCTTCCTGGGCGACTCGAAGGTGATGCGGATGCAACTCTTCAAAGCGCCGCTCACCGGAGCAAGCCCGATCTTCACCGACCAGTTCTTCAACGTCAACAACAATCAGCCCGCGTTCAGCTACCCGTACTATCTGAACCTGAGCCCCGGAACAACGAGCCTCCTTCGCTTCCACATCGGCGACCACACGGGAACCTTTGGCAACGGCAACGGTCCCCAGATCGACTACCAGATCGACTGGAATCACGGTGACACGAGTCAAGGCGGCCTGCTGCTAGGTGGTGTGGGGCTCCGCGACTGGGGGGTCGGTTTCCACCAGAGCTACCAATACGACGCACGCACGAATGCGTTCATCCAAGTTCAATCGCCCGAGATGCGGAGCCTCTTCGGGTCCACCAGCGTAAGCCGCCAGTTCAACGGCTACAGCGCCAGCTTGACCGGCAATATCAGTGAGACGATCGTCGGCCCCCACGAGCTGGA
>DATGIR010000394.1:0-12386 GCA_035295605.1 Fimbriimonadaceae bacterium
GCCAAGGGGAGGTGTTCGTGCCGTCGCAACTCGCCAATCAATCCTAAGAAAGCGCTCGAATACTCCGAGTTCGCCTTTTCGGTCAACCGTACAACCGGTGCGTCGCTGTATACCGGCGGCGGCACCGGATCAGGCGGCGCAACTGCAACCCGCGTCAAGGGCTGGACGGGATCGAAGCTCGGGTCGAGCAAATTGTGCTTGAGGATCCGGGCGGTGTAGGCCTCATACTCCGCTAGTCCGCCCTCCGCTGGTCCAAGCCGGTTCTCACGAAGCATCGAATAGAGTTGGCGTGGGCCTCCGACCACCGCCTCTCCATACAGTTGAAGGCGCCCCCTTAGCGGAATCGCGCTCACAGCATCGGCGTAGTCGCCGAAGCGATACCAGGCGTGGGCGGCCTGTTGCGGCGCGGCATACATCGTTTCAGGCCGCGGCGCCTCGAGCACGACGAGCTGTGGATGGTGATGCTGGAGGTAATCCCTCAACATGAAGTATTGGAGGTCGTAGCCTCCCCATGACAGGGCCAGAACCCTAACGTTTGCCTTACGATGGAGCCGCTCCGAAAGCAGCAGCTCCAAGCGATCTGGCGAGATCGCGTGCATAGTGGGCGACGTTCCGAGAAACACGACATCGGCGTCCACCGGGTCGTGGTAAATCTCGTTGACGAGGTACCCCACAGGGCCAGTCTTTGCGTCCACCGTAAGATACGCTTGCTCCCTTGTGGCAGGACGGGTTGACCGCAAAAGGAAAGGGAGAACGAGGAGGGTTCCGAGCACTAGGATGCTGGCGCCCAGGAGGCGCCTAGACTGGAGGATCGAAACTTTCAACCGCCGCTCCGCTTCCGGATCAGACCCACCAGGTCACCAACGTTTTGGGCCGATTCCACCTCGCCCACGTGAAACCGTATGCCGAATGCGCGCTCGATCGCCAGAACCAACGAAACATGGGTGAGAGAGTCCCATTCCTCGACATCGCGTGCAGTCAGGGTCGGGGTGACGACGACCGGCTCCATGAACACGTCGTCGAACACGCCCTGAAGTTGCTCGTAAGTCTTTGCTTCATCCATAAACTCTGCCTTTTACCAAAATCTTCGTCTCGCGGGGTTCGAACCCTCCTAGATCGAGTTCGTAGGTCGACTCGGCTTCACCAGCCTGAAGCGTGCCGAATCCAAGTCGCGGAAAAAGTCCGGCAACAAGCCCGTTTTTCGCGGTCGGCCGATACACTCCGACAATTCGGGTGCAACCGGCGACCAGCGCCGCTCCGGCCATCTCGTTCAGAGTGGCTTCCTCGACTTGGCGGCTTAGCACGCGGCAACTCATGAGCCAGGTGTCGATTACGTAATCCGACCCCTCGATCTGTCCGATCACTACGGCGATAAGGCCATGGTCGCCGAACCGGTCCCTCAGGCGAACCGCGAACGCATCGGTCGCGGGATCGGACTCCACGTCTGCGATCTCGCTTTCCGTGCGTCGGCGGGTCGTCAGGTTGAACTGGTTGCTCTTATTCACCAACTGCGTGATTCTCGGCCGGTCGGTTGAGTTGAAGTTCGCAACCTCCGCGACCATTTCCAGGGACCCCCAGTAAGCGGGTAGGTCGAGCGTCGTGCTTTTCAGCTCTTGCCGCTTGGCTTCGATTGCGTACAATTTCGAGCGCTCCAGGTCCTCGCTCGTGACGGTTCGAAGCTCGAACAACCGCGAGTCGGCGACCATCGGAACGAATAAGGATGGGTCCTCGCCGAGGCAGATGCCGGTTACCTCCGGCACGAACTGACGAACGATTTCGATCTCGGCCGGGTTGTCGTCCAGGAGTACAAAGCTGTCGAGGCCGAGCCCGAGCTCCGTCGCCATGAGCCTTATGTTTTCGGCCTTCGTCTCCCAGTTGGCTTTGAAGTTGACGACGTCCCCCAGCTTGAGCACCATTTCCGGGTGGTCGGTGAAGGGGAGGACGGCGTTCGCCTGATCGTTCTTACTGCACACCGCCAGGAGGATCCCCCGCCCCCTGAGTTCGAGCAAGTATTCCTGGAAGTAGCGGAACGCTTCACCCCGAGGCGACGTGGTCCCAATCTCAATTCCGTCGAGGCCGTCGTCCCCGATCACCCCACCCCACAGCGTGTTGTCAAGATCCAGCACGATCACCTTCTTCGGCGGCTTCGTGAGGGAGGAGACGATGTGCCCGATCTCCTTGGCCACCTGTACCTCCATCGCGGCGGAGAACGGCTGCTTACTCTCGAACCAGGTCCGGATGTCAGCCGCCGCGATCGTCCCGATCCGGTTTGCGAGGAACTCTGCGTCGCAAACGTGCACGAACGGCGGCGCGCCAAGCCCGAGCAGCGTATTCACGCGCTTGCTAAAGGCGTAATCGCTTCCCAGCGAAGTCGTCCGGAAGGGCCCTGGGTCGAACCCGCCCGGAAGCGGGAGGTTCACGAGGATCACCTGGGCGCTCGTGCGCTCGTGGATAGCCGCGCAAAGTTGAAGGACCTCGCCGGCGACACCACCGGCGGCACTTTCGATGTCGGAAGGCGGCGCCCCAAGCGGACCGGCATAACGGCACCTTGCACGGTTTGGCAGAAGGACGACGACGTCGGGTTCGAAGCCGTATAGGCCGCTCTGTGGGTCCATGATCTCGGCCACGTAATTGTCGTAGTCTCCGGTCCACACTTCGGCGGTCCTGTCCGCGAAAACCGTAGCGCAGTGCCCCGCAAGATCTGACAGCGGGCTCAGGGTGTAGCCGCCGATGAATGCGATTCGGACGCCGGGTCCTCCGTATTCGATCTTGCCGTCCTTGACCGCGCGCCGCCGCACGTTGTGGAGCTGCAGCGCCTCCTCGAAGTGCTCGACCGCACGCGTGGCATCACCTAAGAGACCGGCCAGGCACGGGTCGCCCGCCGCGTACGCGGCCTTCACATCGTTGACGCTTACCGGCGTGGTGCTACTCATTCTAAGGTGCCAAGGCCCTCGGGCGCCTCATTCGTCCGCGACGTGCCGTCCCCCAGTTTGAAACGCTTCCGGTACCCGTTGCCAACCTGGGTGCAAGGAAGAGTACGGTCGCCGGAGTGCTAGCTCGATTGGCGCACGGAACGACGCGGTTCCGCACAACACCGCAGCAAAACGAAACAAGCCGCGGCAGCTACAACCTCATTGAGGTCGCGAAGTTCCCCGACCAACGGGAGAGCGCCGAGCATTTACAACTCCGTGCCAGCCAGAGTGGCCACATCGCCTTAGATCGGGCCCCAAAGGCAAGGCGGCGGCACCGGGTGCGGTCTATTTCGGGTCGTGGGCCCACCACTTCACGACCTGACGGGTTACGCCGTCTTTCCCCTTCACGGTTCCGAGCACTTCGGGTTGGCGAGTGACGGCAGGACGCCGGGGCGCAGGACGAACCAGCCCGCTTGCGATGACTTGGGCACCTTCGCGGTTCGGCTCGTTCCACCACCAATAGGCCGCACCGGCGGCGCAGCCCACGGCGGCGACGGTTACAAGCTGGACGCCCCACTTCTTCATTCCTCCATTGTAGGCGACGCCACGCCGCCACGAATCCGCGGCGTAGCCGCCCTACAATGAGGCATGCGCCCGGTTTTGGTCGTTGCGTTGCTCGTGGCCTCTGGCTGCCGGCACGATCCACCGATAGTGGGCTCTTGGGTGGACGAGGGCGGGACAATCCAGACCTTTCAGGCGGACGGTACGTACATCGAAACGCCTCCGCACGACAACGGTTCCGGTCGCACGAACTCGGGGACTTACGAATTCAGCGACAAGCTGAGGATCCGCGTGACGGACACCAACGGCTTGGTGGTCAAACCGCCCGAGCGCGTGTTAATCGTCCGCATCGCAGGGGATCGAATGGACGTTTCTTCAATCTACTACCCCGATCGGTTCACTACCTGGATGCGGACCAGCTTCCGGCCGGAAGAGAACTAGCCCCTTCCGTCCCGCCTCCTGCTGAACAGCGCCGAACCCCGCGGCGAAGCGGGAACGCCGACCTCGCGCCCATCCAGGCAACCATCCACAACCCTGCGTACAATGAGCCATGCGAAGCGCCATCCGGCACACGGAGGCTTGGCTCTATCGGCGCCCGTTGGCCGCCTACTTGGTCTGGGTCGCCGTGTGGACCGTCCTCCCCGGGCTCTACTCGCATTGGCGCTACCTCTGGCCGGCGCTCGCGCTGGCCCTTGTCCTGGGCGTCCCCGCCATCTGGTTGGCCCGCATCGCCTACCGCGCCGATGGCCGCGACCAAGCTCGGCCGCTCAGCTAGACTCCAGCCGATGGCGAAGCAATCCCTGATCGCGGATCTCGTCGTGATCGGCGGCGGCCTCTTCTGGATCGGCTTAGCCGTAAGTCAGTGGCGCACCGGAACCGTTAAGACCCGCGGAGGCGACCTGCCCGCTGCTCGCTACTGGCCCATCCTCGCCGCCGAAGCCGTCGTCGGTCTCGCGTTCCTGGCATTCGGAATCTGGATGCTTCTTCGCCCGCCGCCAGGATAGCTCCCGCTAACCCGCGCCTTGAACCTCATGGAATCGTGCGCTTTACCGGCCCCGTGTCGTACGTGTAGTGGAACAGGAACGAGCCCGTCGCCTGGACCTGGCACCCGAAGGTGTCCGTCGCCGACCCCGTGAACCCGATGGTGAACGTGCCGTCCCCGTTATCCTTCACGCTCGTCACCGTCAAACTCCCGCTCCTCGCGTTGAATAGGTAACTCGAGTTCTGCGTGCCCGGAAGGAAATGGAAGCCCTCCGGGGTGTTCGTCTGGTACGTGAACATCTCACCGGTGTACAGCTTCGCTCCTTGGGCTATCGTCAGCACGACCGTGAACGAGGTGTTGAAGCTCTTCGCGCCGTACTCGATGAGGCCGTTATCGTGGCCGTGGAACGTGTAGTGGAACGCTTGGAAGAAGGGAAGCGTGAACGTCCCGTCCACGAAGTTCGGAATGAATTCGTTGGTCACGTCCCCCGTCACCGTGTACACGATGCTCGCGCTGCCGACCGAGATCAACGCCGTCGCCGTCGCTACCGTGGCCCCGGCCGCGTTCAGAACCTCGACCTTCAGCGAATCCGATGAGTCCGACGACGGCGCGGTATAGCTCACGCTCGTGCTCTTGGTCACCTGCGGGCTTCCGCCCGCCAAGGTTCCGTTGCCGCTCAGGGTCCACCGGTACGATGCCCCGTCCGGAATATTCCCGGACGTCGCCGCCACCGAGAAGGTCTTCTGGTCGTTCGCCTGCATCGTGGCCCCCGGCGGCGTGATCGCGACGATAATGGCCGGCTGGAACGCGTACGTGTTGCTCAGCGTGCCGTAAGGCGAAACGACCTGGAGGTCGCCCTCCTTGTCCGGCAGTTGGGCGGTGATCACGGTCGGCGTCCACCCCGTAACCGTCAGCGCCGTCGATCCCAGGTTCACCGTGCCCTGCGCCGTGCCGAAGCTCCCATTCAGCGTCAGCACCTTGGTCGTGGTGTTCTGTGTGATCGTGCTGATGGACGGAATGATCGTCGAAAGCTGGCCCGTGCCGCCGATGAAGGAGAGAAGCGCATCGGGCGCGTTCGGTTGGCTCGCGAAGCGGGATGGGTTGCTGGTGCTCAGAAGCACGCTCGGAAGGCTCGCCCGGTTCGTGCTCTGCATGATTCCGAGGATGGAGCTCCAATCGTTCGGTTCCGGATCCACCAGGTCGACGGGCGGAAACTGGCCGACGCCCAGTGCGCGATCGAAGAAGAACGAGGAGGTCTCGTTGCCGTCGATGATGACGACGGGGTTTGTCCAGCCCGCGAACAGGTGGAGGCCGCTGTGCTGCTGCAGGCTCGCGACAAATGCTTGGCCGGGCGCGGAGGCGCCCGAGCAGCACTCGTCCCAAAACAGGCTGTTCGCCGCGAACATCGACGGGCTCGTCAAGAACTTGGCGCTGATGTCGTAGCGCTTCGCCCACGTGAACCTGTAGGCCCCGCCCTGGCTGAGGGGAACCGTCGGAATCGGAATCTCGTCGATCAGGAGCGCGCCGGACTTGATGAGCGGCACCGCCCACGCCTCATCGCTCTTCACGGGCTCTTGGCCCGTTTGCTGCCAAAACACCAGGTCGCCGGTTTTGGGGTCCGGCACTTGGGCGCCGTGCGAGGAGTTGAACAAGACCGCCGCGTTGGAAACCGACTGCCAATCGGAAAGCAACCCGCCGCTCGAGGTCACATGGTAGCCCGCGGCCTTCAGCTCGCTTGCAACCGTGGACGCGGGCGATTCGCAAGTTGCGGGTAAGGCGTCGATCACGAACGCCTCCCCGCCGCCGGGCAGCTCTCCGCCCTGCAGCAACGGATGAAGCTTGCGAGTTCCGGGATTTATCGCCTGCTTGAGCGACGGCGCCGGGCCCGAAGGAAGGTCGAGCGTCGGATCGTTGGTGGCGATGGAGAAGGGCGTGCCGTCCGGGAGCGTCGCGTAAACGGTTCCGTCCGCCGAGATTCCCGGGTTCACGAACTTCGGATTCTGCTTGAGGTAGGCGAGCAGGGCGTTCGCCAGCCCTTTCCGCCCAGACACCGTTTGCGCGTTGAGGAACGCCGCCACCGAGTCGAGGGTGCCGAGGTTGGCGCTGAACTTGGCTTGGGCGACCGAGGCATTGGTCCCCGCGCCGCCGCATCCGGAGAGCGCCGCTACGAAGGCGCAGGCAAGGGCGGCGGTTGCCAGGATCGACTTGAGCACCCCGCCATCATACAGCCGAACCCTCCCCCCTTATTTCCTCGAGCGCCGCCAGCAGCTCGTTCGGCGCGCCCTTGGCGTGCTCGCCCTCCAGCCGCACCGCCTCGTACGCCAGCGCCGCCGCCACTGCCCCCAGCATCGGCCCTAAAACGTACAACCACATGTACGGCAGCGCCCCCGGCACGAACAGCGCCGGCCCGAACGAGCGCGCCGGGTTCATCGAGCCGCCCGTGACCGGCCCCCCGATCAGCACGCAGAACACCACCGTCAGCCCGATCGCCAGCGGCGGCGCCGTCCCCGAAACCCGCCGGTCCGTCGCCACCGCGATGATCGTCAGCATCAGGAAGAACGCGAGCACCGCCTCCAGCGCCAGGTTCTGCACTACCGCCGCCGGATGCGCGGGAACGTGCGCCCCCGCCCCCACCCCGAAGATCCCCCAGGCCGTGGCCCCCGCCGCCGCCGCGCCCGCCAGTTGCGAGGCCCAGTACGCCGGCACGTAGCGCCACGGAAAGCGCCTCGCCACCGCGAACCCCAGCGTCACCGCCGGGTTGAAGTGCGCCGCCGAAATCGGCCCGAACGCGTAGACCATCGCCAGCACCGGCAGGCCCGAGGCCAGCGCCGCCGCCACCAGCCCGGCATCGTTCCCGCTCACCTTGCCCGCCGCCGCCAGCGCCACCGGCGCCAGCACGATCACGAACGTGCCGAGAAACTCGGCCGCGTAGCGCTTCCTCATTTCTCCTCTCCGTGCGTCTCCTCTCCCCCCGGGAGAGGTCCGCGAAGCGGGGTGAGGGCGCCTTCCACGTGCGTCTCCTCTCCCCCCGGGAGAGGTCCGCGAAGCGGGGTGAGGGCGCCTTGCACCCGCGCCTTGATCTGGTCCCGAATCTCTCGCACCTTCTCCATCGGCTGCCCCGCCGGGTCGTCCAGCCCCCAATCCTCCGTCACCATGAACCGGGCCGGGCACGCCGCCGCGTCCACCCCGCACCCCATCGTGATCACCCGGTCCGCCCGGTCCACCATCTCCTGGGTCAGCAGCTTGGGCCGGTGGCCCTCCAGCGAAACGCCGTCCTCCGCCATCGCCGCCACCGCCTGCGGGTTCAGCTCCTTGCCGCCCATCGTCCCTGCCGACTCGGCGACGATAGCCAGCCCGCCCTCCCGGGCGAGCTGGTTCACGTAGGCTTCCGCCATCTGCGAGCGCCCCGCGTTGTGGACGCATACAAACAGGATCCGCATGGAAGCTATGCGGGTGCCACTGGCTTCAGCCAGTGCCGACGTGTGCCACTGGCTTTAGCCAGTGCCGCCCCCGCAACAACCTTTACAACAATCCTCGCAGCAGCAACAGTTATCGCCGCACGTGCATGGGGTCGAATCGCTCATTTCAAGCTCCTTAGCCGCATCCGCAGCTGGTCTCCGGTTCGGTGGCGAAGTAGGCCGCGAGCCTGGCCACGGCTGCGCGGTCCACGCCGCAGATCATGTTCTTGCCTCGCTTCTCCATCGTGATGAGCCCCGCGTTGCGCAGCTCTTTGAGATGGAAGCTGACCGTCGAGGTGATCTTCGTCGCGCCGGTGACGCGGCAGCAGACCTCCCCGACCGTGGGCTCCTCCACCGGGCGCACCTCGCCTTCCTCGCCCAGCGCTACCGGGCAGCAGCACGCGCGCAGGAATTCGAAGATGCGCAACCGGGTCGGATCGCCCAGAGCTTTGAACATATCCGCGGTCTCCTTGTGGTCCACGCGTCTCTTATACCCGATATTTCGAGAAATATCGAATTGAAATCTCCTCTCCCACTATCGCCTTGCTATTCTCGACGCCCCCAGCATCCGCGAAATCGCACCCGCCAACTCCGCCACCGTATTCGGCTTGAGAACCAACTCTGTCACCCCCAGCTCTTCGGCCACAATCCGATCTCGGTCCCGAATGTAGCCGGTCACCAGCACCACCGGCAGCTCGGGCCTGATCGCCCGAAGCTCGCGCACGAGCGCCGGTCCATCGAGCTGCGGCATCGACATGTCCGACACCGCCAAATCGAACGAATCCGGCGCCGCGCGAAACGCCTCCAGCGCCTCGCTTGGCCGGGTGTATCCCGCCACTTGGTAGTTCGACCGCCGAAGCATTCGGGTCACCATGAACACGAGCGCCTCGTCGTCGTCCACGTATAGGATCCGCTCCGAGTGGCCCGCCGAGGGCTTCGTGGCCACCACCGCCGATTCGCTCGGCGCCGTTCCGCCCGCCGCCGGCACGTAAACATGGAAGACGGTGCCCCTTCTCGGCTCGCTGTACACGTTGATCGCGCCGCCGAGACGCTCGACGATGCCGTACACCACCGACAGCCCGAGACCCGTCCCCTCGCCGGGCGCCTTGGTCGTGAAGAACGGGTCGAATACTCGCCGAGCCGTCTCCGGGTCCATGCCGCACCCGGTGTCGCCGAACGATATCCGCACGAAGCGCCCGCTGGTCAACTTCAACAGAGACTCGGCGGTCCCCTCGTCCAAATCGATCGCCGCGGCCTGGACTTGGAAGGCGCCTTGCTCGCCCTTAAGAGCGTGGACGGCGTTGATGCCGAGGTTGAGCACGATCTGGTGCAGGTCGGTGGCCTCGGCGCGGAGTTGCGGCAGCTCCGGATCCACGTGCAGGTCGATCTCCATCGTGGCGGGTGCTGAGGCGCGGAGCATCCCGAGCGCGTCCGCGAGCGCCGGCTCGACGTCCAGCTCCGAGATCACGGGTTCCGTCGTTCGGCTGAACGAAAGAATCTGCCGCACGACCTCGGTCGCGCGCGCTACCGATTTGTCGATCTCCTGAAGGCTGACATCGGCGCGATTCCCCGCGCCGATATCCTCCCGCGCCAGCGCGAGGTTCCCGGAAATGGCGGCGAGTATGTTGTTGAAATCGTGGGCGATGCCGGCGGCGAGGGTGCCGATCGCCTCCATCTTCTGGGCTTGCCGCAGCCGCTCGCTAAGCTTCCTTTGCTCCGTCATGTCCCGCGCGAAGCCGAAGAAGATCGTGCCGTTTTTGGTGCGGTGGGGCACCACCGTCAGCTCGATGGGGAAGAGGCGCCCGTCTTTCGCCCGGGCCGTCATCTCCAGCCGGCGCCCGAAAATCCTCGATTCGCCGGTCTCGACGTAACGCTGGAACCCACCCGCGTACGCATCGCGGTCGGCCCCCGGGATAACCGTGTCGGGCAGAGTCTTTCCGAGTATTTCCTCGGCCGTCCAGCCGAAGGATTCGCGCGCGCTCCGGTTCCAGAGCATCACCTTTCCGTCCACGTCGATCCCGATGATCGCGTCGAGCGAGGCCTCGAGAACCTCCTGCCACATCTCCTCGCGCGACTCGAGCTCCGCTTCCACGCGTTGACGCTCCGCCTCCTCGGCCCGCGCGGCCTGGAGCGAGTCGAAGACCCGGATCCCGGCGGCGCGCATCCGGTTTTGGATGAGACCGAGCGGTAAAAGCACGAGCGCGAAAACGATCGCGAGGCCGAAGATGTGCCGGTCGTTCCACGGCACGGCATGGTAGCCCGACCATGGGATGTACGTGAGCAGAGACAGGTAGGCGAGCACGAGCCCCCCGCTCAACAACCCCATCCGCAGTCCGCTCCAGTAGGTGACGAACACCGTCAACAGCAGGTAGATCCCGCCCGGATCTCGCATCGGGAACCCATTCTTGACCGCCGCGTCTAGCCCGATGAGAACGGCAAAGGTTAGGAAAAGTCCGAACAGTTGCCTGCTCGTGCTTGGATAACGTGGCCGTCTTCTCCCGGTGAGGCCCATAGTTTCTAGCGCGCCGTGAACGCGAACGGTGTACTAAGTATAAGGCAGGAATCGTACTTTCGATGTGCCGAACCGCACGGTCTTGGTCGACGTGGCGGTGTGACGCTAGGAAAGTTGCCGGCAACGGCGCACGGTTTGCCGTAAAGCGCCCCTCGAGCGCTTCCAATCATCCAATATCGTGGCCGCACCCCGCACCCCGAAGATGACCGACTCCAAACCCAGCGCCGACACCCTCTCTCGGCTCTTCGAGCGGGCCGAGCTTCTCCCCCTCCTCCCAGCATATGTGTACCGTCTGGCCGAGTCCTCGCCGAACGACGAGCGCACCCTGGGCCTACTCATCGAAACGATAGAGGGCAGCCACGCGCTTCGTGCCGCTTTCACCCGACTTTGCCTGGCCCACCAGATCGAGCCCGGCCAATCCGGTCCGGAGAGCATGCGCGCGGGCATCCTGCTGCTCGGCGTCCGGCAGGTTCTCCGCTTCGCCACCGTCTTTACCGTCCTCCAGTCCGTCAGCTACGACGACTCGGGCTGCCTGTTCGACCCGCGCGAGTCGGGCGTGCGCACCGCCCGGTACGGCCTGATGGCCGAGTGCCTTTTCGCCAACCCGGCCCGAACCCCCGAGCCGGGTGAGTTCCTGATTCAGGAGCTCCTTCAGGAGCTCCCGCGGGCCCTCCTCGCCCTGCAGGCGCCGGGCGCGTACAACCGCGTCCACATTAACTCCCTGCTGCGCGAAATCTCGTTCGACCGCTCCTTCGAACAGCTCTTCGACCGGCCGCTGGCCGAGCTCGGCGCTGCTGCGCTCACCGGCTGGGGTCTGGACGCGCTGAACCCGGAGACGTGCCACGGCTCAGCGAGCCGTGCTTCACTCCCCCTCGCCGCTTAGGCACAAAGTCCCGCTCCCCCGTCGAATTACGGACGGAAACCGACTAACAACCCCCACAATTAACCGAACGATCACGACGTGCGGCGGCGTCATGGCACTGGCCCTTCGCAATAAGAGAGATTCCGTATAGATGGCGGCCCCGCAAGGGGCCGCTCTTTTTTTGCGTCAGGGTCTCCTCTCCCCCCGGGGTCGACTACTTGCGTCTCCTCTCCCCCCGGGAGAGGTCCCCGCGCCTTCCTCGTGCGTCTCCTCTCCCCCCGGGAGAGGTCCCCGCGCCTTCCACGTGCGTCTCCTCTCCCTCCGGGAGAGGTCCCCGCGCCGAAGCGCGGGGGGTGAGGGCGTCTACCCCTCCTTCCTCGCCGGACCCTCCGGCGGCGCGAGCCCGCCGGGTACCCCCCGCTCGAACCTCGGCCGCGCCCGCCGCTCGGCCCCGAACGGATCGGCCATCTCCTCGTCCGGCGTCGGCTCCCGCGGGCCGAGCTTTTGCCGTTCGCCCTCCCGCCGCGCGATCTCCCGCGCCACGACCTTCACGCGCGCGTCGTTCCGCCCGTAGGCGGCGGCCGTCTCGTCCAGCAGGTCGTACAGCCGGCTGATCTCCGCCTCCAGCTTGTCCGAGAGCTCGGCGTTCTCCACCTTGTGCCTGGCGGCGTAGATCTTGCCCGCTTGCGCGTCCCAACTAAGGGGGGCGCCCGTGCTCAAGCGGATGGGCTTCGGCGGAGGCTTATCGGGTCCGTGCAGAAGCCGGGCCAAGACCATCAGGCCGATCATCACCGCCACGAGGACGACGACGAACTTCACGGGCTAAGTATAAGCGCGGTTTAGTCTAAAGGCCCAATTTTCGTTGCATCGTCAACGGCAGGCAATTCTGCGGTGGACACTACTACCAGGTGGGCGCGGAAGCATCCACTCCACATACCTCTAATTGACCCGAGCGGAACTCCACCCGCGCGGGTCTTTTTTCGTTCGTGTCTCCTCTCCCCCCGGGGCCGTCTGCGTGCGTCTCCTCTCCCCCCGGGGCCGTCTACGTGCGTCTCCTCTCCCCCCGGGGCCGTCTACGTGCGTCTCCTCTCCCCCCGGG